>NZ_JABSST010000045.1:0-12472 GCF_013213975.1 Winogradskyella sp. | reverse complement strand
TTTGATTGTAGTGGTAATGTTGTGTTGTAGCTCTAAAATCAGTACTGTAATTTTCTATAAGTCAGTATTTCAATTTTTCATATTTATCCCAAATACCCCAAAAAGCGCCAACGTCACCTTCCCCTCCAACCTTCCATGTCTCGTCAAAAGATGAAAAATAAAACATCTCTATATTCTCTTCTTGTGACCAATTTTGAGTATTGATAAAATATTTTATTGCGTTTTCTTCAGAAGGAAAGGCTCCTTGTAAACTTGTACCTTCACTTGGCCATCCTGTTTCAGTTATAATTACCTTTTTACCTTTCCCTGCTCGTAAACATTTATGATACATATCCTTGATGTAAAGTAAAGCATAATCGGCATCACAGCCTTCCCAAAAGGGGTAGCAATTAGCTAATATAACATCACACGCATCTGTAATATCTGGCCGCTCTTCAAACTCGTAATACGCATCGACATAACCAACTGGTACTTTAATATCTGTTAAAGCATCTTTTACACTGTATATATTATTTAATAGTTGTTCTTCGGTCAGATCCCCCCTGTATAGCACTTCGTTTCCCACAGCAGCTATATCTACAAATCCTTTATTGGCAAGTTCAATAAGACTTTTTACCTCTCTTTTGTTCTTTTCGGGATTACTTCCTAACCAAGCCCCAGTTAAAGTACTCAAGCCCATTTCCTTGGCAATTATAGGGATTAGTTCATTGCCCTCGGTACAAGAAAATGAGCGAATCCACTTGGTGTAAGGTTGTATTAGTTTCAGGCGACGTCGGATTTGGTCTTCTGACAACTGATCGCCAGGTTCTTGTCCTTCTTCATAAGGACTAGAACATAATCCATGTATACCAGATTTTAAGGTTTTTCTAAATACTTTCCTTAAGTCTACAATACTCTTACCTTCAAAATTTAAAGATGCTAACGCAAAATGTTTTTCTTGCCTAAACGACATATCAATTAAACAAATTGTTAGAATTTGAGTTGCTCGTGCTTATCCCAGAGTCCCCAATATGCTCCAACTTCGCCTTCTGGTCCAACCTTCCAAGACTCATCAAATGAAGAGAAATAATAGATTGGTATATCGTTTTCTCTAGTCCAACGTATAGCATCAATAAAATACTTCATAGCCGACTCAGGACCAGCAATCGCACCTTTAAGACCTCCACCTTGACTAGGCCAACCTGTTTCAGTAATAATAATTGGTTTTCCTTGAGCAGCATCAACAACTTGGCCATACATGGCTTGCATATGACCCAAAGCATACTCAATAGGACAGCCTTCCCAATACGGATATAAATTAGCCAAAATCACATCAGAGTGTTCAACAATAATTGGATGTCTCGAAAACTCATAATACGCATCAACATAGCCTACAGGCACACCTGTGCCTTTAAGCGCATCTTTAACACGTTTGATGTATCCTACGAGTTCTTCTAAAGTTAAATCCCCTCGATAAAGCACCTCATTACCAACAGCAGCAACATCTACATAACCTTCTTTAGATAATTTTATTAAAGCCTCTATTTCCGCTTCATTATCATCTTTATCATCTCCTAGCCATGCCCCTACTAAGGTATTAAGTCCATGTTTTTGAGCCATCATAGGAACAAACTCATTCCCCTCTATACATGAAAATGAACGTATAGCCTTGACATATGGTTTTAGTTTTAATACACGGCGTTCAACTTGTTCTATACTTATATCATCCCCTGGCTTTTGACCATCTTCGTACATACTAAAGCATATACCGTGAATACCCTCACCAAGGGTCTTATGCCACAAGGCTTTTAATTCAGTCTCTGAAATCTCATTAAGATTTATTCCCGGTATGGTTTTTTGACTATACCCACTTTTTTTGAAGTAGTACCCTTCTCTGTAAGACATTATTCTTCTTTATTAAAAATTTATAATTCGCCTCTTCTTTCTATTAACTCTTTCTTAATTTCTCTTGCACGTTCCTCTGAAAGACTATACTTCCACATTACCCAAACTGCTAAAGCTGCTGTTGCAGAAGGAACAATTATATCTGCAATCCTAAGATTATTCATTGTTTCTATAGATTGTTCAGTAACATTAGGGTCGAAACCAACAATACTTAAAATGACACCACCTAATACTAAGGCAATAGACTGACCAATCTTAACCATTAACCAATAAATAGCACCAAACGTTCCTTCCTTTCTCGGCATTCCATTTTCTAATTCATCTAAGTCGCATACATCTGCCGTCATACTCATCATTAAGGTGAACAACCCACCCATTCCAAATGCAAATAAAGGAATTGGAACAAAGATTAACCATGGTACTTCAGTTCCAGGATCAATACTAAACCAAGACATCCCAACGCTGTCAAGCATTGGGTTCAAAGATTCAAAAATAGAACTTACGCCAGAGTTTAAACTTTCACCAAAACTCGTGTCATTAAATTTGTCATTCAAGTCTTTATCAAATCCCCACCATTTTAAGATGTATCCTATAATTGACAACACAGTAGATATAATAAAGGCATTCTTTTTACCCCATTTACTTGCCATTCTTGAAATAATTGGAATTACAATGAAGGCAGTTATCATAGCATTGATAGTATTAAACCATGCAGGCCATGTTCCCGCTAATTCATAACTTCCATTGTACATGTAAAAAACGATAATAAAGACCCCAAAAGCTGCTACTAATTGAAATCCATTAAATACTAAAAATGTTGCACCACATAACTTCATAAATGGTTTATTCTTAGAGACCTGAACTATACCTGCTAAAAGCTCTTTCATGTTCGCAGCTAAGGTCTTAAAAGTGATTTCTTTCCTGTTCTCCATATTTGCAGAGTCTATACCTTTACAAAACAGTGCTGGCAATATCCCGAAAACAACACACATTACACCTACAATTAAGGCCATTGTGCGGACACCCTCCGTCTGGGTATTAAAGGTTTCTGTATCAGGAATAATAACATACAACCATGGCACGATCATCCAAGCTATTTGACCCATTGTATTTGAGAATGCCATTAATCTGGTTCGCTCATTGTAATCTGAAGTCATCTCATATCCAAGTCCTACCAACGGTGTTGCAAACATAGTATTACCGATTAAGAACAAGAGTTGAAGAATCATTACGTGCCATATAATATAACTTTGTGAAGCATCATCATCTAATTGCCACATTAAGAAGAAAAGAATTCCGCTAATGACTGCACCGACAAAAATGTAAGGTCTTCTTCTTCCCCATTTAGACTTTGTATTATCCGAAATGAATCCCATAATTGGATCTGTAATGGAATCGAAAATTCTTGGCAATCACCCCAAAAACCCTGCCCACAAAGGGTCTACACACCAAGCTGTTATAAGAAAGAATTGAAGAAATACACCTAATGTTCCAGGAAGAATATTTATAATAAAATGTCCTGCACCGAATGCTGATTTCTGACCAATAGGTACTTTATTTCTTGATGATGTTTTAACGTCTGACATAGTATTAGTTGTTAGTTACTTTGTTGGTATTATTATCGTTTGAATAGCCTGACCGTTAATTGCTATTCGTTTTGTCTCACCATTTAGACTTAAATTAAATTGTTTATTTTCATTGCCTTCATTGAATACAACCACTGCTATAGAACCATCTGAATTTTGTGCCGCAGTGATCTGTAAATCTTTATCAGAATGATCAATACCAATGACTTCTGCATTAGGTCTTATGTATTTACTGAAGTGCGCCATAGTGTAGAACAAAGGAGTCATGTAAACGTCATCTGCCTCCTCGTCTACGATGATTGGTGCGGCACACCAATTCTCAAACCAATTAGGGCCACCTTGTCTATTTAGAACCATATTCCAATCGACCCATCCATCAACCCAATTATTAAGACACCCTATAATGTCCCTAGCATAACGGTTTACAGGGGCATATTTTGGATGTAAGTACTTTTGGTCTTCGGGTGCCCAATCCCAGCCCCAGTCTGTAGCTTCTTTTTTCCAATACCAAGCATCGTCCTTCCATGCTGGCACCTCTTCATCAATACATCCTTCTGTTTCAATTAGATATTTTTCCGGAGCCTTGTTATGTGCATACTGTAATTCTTCAGGAAAGACTTCATAAGTACTTTCATACCAATGAATCGCCATACCATCATAGTATTTTGAGGAGGCTTCATTAGCATACATAACATCAGCCCATTCTTTTATCCCTGCTCTATTTTGGTCATATCCTAATATCACTTTATCACCATACCCATCGGTTTCTAATCTAGGTCCTAAATGGTGTTGCACAAAATCCGTCATTTCTTCTGGTGAAAAATGCATGCTCTCCCAATTGTTACCATTGCCATGAGGTTCGTTCTCTACTGTAAATCCCCAAAGTTCTATACCCTGTTCTTTATATGCATCTAGGTATTTTGAAAAAAACAATGCCCAAGTCGGATAATATTCTGGCAACAACTTTCCTCCAACCCACTCCTTGTTATCTTTCATCCAAGGTGGTGCTGTCCAAGGTGAAGCAAACAATTTAAAACCTGCTTTAGAAATGGCATGCGCCTCCTTAATCATTGGTATGAGATCATCCATATCTTCTTTAACTGAAAAATCCTTTAATTCTTTATCTTCAGTTGGGGTGTATGAATATTGACTTAAAGAAAAGTCACAAGAATTCATATGTGTACGGCAAAGTGAATAATTAGCTCCATCTTCTGAAAAATAAGCTCGTAAAATAAGATGACGATTCTCCTTACTCAATTTATTTAACAAATAAGCTGAAGATTCCGTGAACGCACCACCAAAACCAGTAATCTTTTGATACTTTTTGTTCGGATTAAGCGTAATCGTCGAAGGTGAATCAGCCTCTGGAAACTCAGAAATTTTCTTCAATTTATTTCCACTGGCAGAGGTCTCATAGACTTCAACCAATAATTCAGTCTTCTCTTCAGTTTTACAACTCATAATCGTAATTAAAATGCAATAAAAACTTAGTTTAATTAATTTCATACGCTATCGATTAGTCAATATTTCTTGTTCCGTTGGAGGCACCAAAACATCTTCTAACAACAGATTTTTATTTCCATTAAATGTCTTAGTTATTTGGTTTCCACCACGGGTTAAACCATTGAATATGTCTTGATCTACAAGGTCCCAAATAGGGTACTTTGCTTTACCATCAATTGTAAACAATCCAAAGTGATTTTCTGAACCTTTCGCGTTGTTTGCATCCTTCCATTGCTCATTGAAAGCTTCAAAGTAAAAACACGATATGCCAGAATGATTCGTCCATCGTCTCATTGCTTTATAATACAAACCTTGTTTGTACTCATCAGTAGCTCTTGACCCATTATTACCATAATGGCCATTGGAAATTGTTGCCCATCCTGTTTCACCTATATGTATAGGTTTATTAATACCTATGCTCTTCATATAATTGGTAACACTGTCGTATTGTTCTTGTGCAAACTTTAACGCACGTTCCATGGCCATTTCAATTTTTGTAGAATCTGGCATATTTTTATGCGCTTCCGGAATACCCCAAAACTTAGGATTGTAATGAGAATTATGGTATGGATATGTATGCATAGAGATATAATCAACAGCCTTTATTAAATCATTTAAGTCCTCGACATGATACTCAGCTGATCCACCACCCCATGATGAAAAGTCATCTGAACTCGTAATCCATAAATCACTTGGCAATTGACCTTCTTTTTTAAGTTTTTGAAGGTGGTTAACCCATTTTAAAATAACTGCTGGCTGAACATAATAAGAGGTTGCCCATTTTACCATGGCTTCATTACCTACTGCAATAACCTTAACGATATCAGGATATTTATTTGCCAGTGCTACTGCTCTTTTAATCTCACCCTCATTGTTTGGACTTTCAACATGATGATTTGGCACCTTCTCTGTCCAAGCATTTAAGCAATCTATCCATGCCCCTAGCATCACATACATTTCAAACTCAGGATCTTCCTTTTTAAGTTCTGAAATAGCTTTTAATACATTAGAAGCATGCGGCAATTTTGGTTGAACATTATACGTTCTCAGTACTTTAATACCCATTGCCGACATTATTCTTAAATCCTCTTTCAACTCTTTAATTGAGGGTTGACTGTCTCTAGATTTTTTCCTGTATCCACCATAAGAAATGGCTAAGTAGTCCGGATTTCCTAATATATCTTTTGCTGTCACGTCCTTCATGATTTGGTTTATGACCGATTGGTTCTTATCGGTATTATTACAAGACATCAGGCATACACATACAATACTTAGTAATACAATTGATATCTTATTCATAACTATCGATTTTATTTTAAATAACTTTCTTTTATTTGTGCAATAACCTTTACTACTTCACCTGTTCGTTTGAAAATTGTCTCACTTATTTCATTATTTATGCGAAGTCCTTGGAAAGATTGAGTGTGTCCATCCTTAAATGTAATCTCTAACCCATCGTTATCTGCTATTTCATAGACAATTGGTACTTGACAATAAGTGAATCCTAAAGCGTTTGTATTTAAAGTGATTGTTTGTCTTTCTTTGGAAATATCAATGTATTTGAACTCTTGCGGTTCTGTAAAAAACTCAACCTTTCTTAACAAAGAAGGATTAAAATAGAGCTGACCATTAGACACAAACACTCCAAGTTCTCCAAAGCGACTCAGAATATCCTCTTTTACTTGACCAGTCATACCAGGTTGCTGGGCTCCCTTTCCTCCTGGTGTATGCGAATAAGGATCTGTTGGAAAAGCACCATATAATTCAGGCGACTTATGAACACCTATTCCAGCATTAATTTCGTAAAAATGCTCAAGAAGGTGGCCTATTACTACTTTGTCTTCATCCTTATTAATAGCTTCTATACAACATTCTTCTACGGCTAATAATAACTTAGACACCATGTGCCAATAGATAGAACCTAAACCCTCGTAACCATAGAACGTACCTGATCTTCCCGTAAACGCTTTATGATTGAACACATCCTCAAACACCTGTAAAACTTTATATGAATCTTTTTCAATTAATGCTCTGTATTTTGAATCTTTTAAGCCATTTAAGGCTTTTGAAAGATCATCAGCATTTTTGAAATTACCATTGAAATGATATTCTCCATAAACGTCTTTTTCAATTACCTCTAAATTACCGTCACGGACTAATTCTTGTAATAAATCAGATGCTACAACTGCACGTTCAGGAATCGTATTTCTATCTAAGAAACCTTTTAATTCTCTATATGGATAAAGCAAATAGCTGTATTGATCTGGTCTAAAGAGTTTGCTAGCCTTCATTGCATTAAGAACATCTAATACTTCAGAAGCATTTAAATATCCAGAACTCAGCACAGCAACTTGACCTTCTAACATTTCACTTAAGTAAGAAATAGAAACTGAATCATCGTCATTAACTGTCATTAAGTTGTAGGCATGATATAAATTATCTGAACGCTTATTTGCTCTTATAGCGTGCTCTAAAAATGCATTGCTTATGCTCACAAGGTCTTTTAAATGCTCAAGCGCTAATTCTACTTTACGACCTGTAAAGGCACCATTATAAATACGCTCTCTGTAGGCACTACCTGCCTGACCGAGACCATCCAAAATTTGTTTCTTCTTTACATCATTTATAGCACCGGTGAGGCTGTCTTTATGACCTTGAAGCGTTTCTAATACTGCTGTAAAAAAATCTGAAATTTCAACAGAAATGTTAACTCCCTCTACCGATGTATCTGAAAGCAATTCTTCAAAGAATTTAAAAAATCGTCTCAGATAATAAAGAGTCACCATGGATACACCATTCCCAACTAATGCATTATTGGCATCATTCCATTCTGGTCGCTGTGTATTCATCCAAATACCACCTTCTGGAATAAAATTAGATAGCTTTGCTAATGTCGTTGCTAATATTTTTTCTATAAAATTTGCCTTAACTATGAATCTATTTTCATCTCTTAATAATGCACCATCAGCTCCCAACTGATCGCGTTCTTCTCTAATTTTATGATCTAATTCATGATCAAAAACTATAGTATCTTTTGGATCTTTTAGAAGATCCTCATAAGGTTTAATTTTATACGGAACATTTGCATAAACAAATAGATCCTCATTAAAAAATGACTCTAATTTACCTGGTTTATGATTTTGGATAAATTCTAAAAACTTCAACAAGTAAATAATTTGATGGTCTCCCCAATAACCTATGTAAGACCAAGGATCATCTGGTTCTATGATTTCCCAATCAAATCCTCCTTTTGTTACACGATAAGGGTTGTAGCCATCGAAAGTCGTTGCATTTAAGAATTTATGAATCATACTTTCAATAAACTCAGGATAAGAATGCGCTAGCGCCTCCCAATTTTGAAAAATATCTCTCCAATTACCCTCATAGTCTAAAATCTTAGATCCATCTATTTCGCTTCGTGTATTAATTGAAAACTTATTCCAAGGACGACTAGGATCCCCATGTCGACGACTAAACTTTAACGGCATATATTCCAAACATAAGCGTCTGAAATTTTTATCATCACTGCTGTAAGCAATTTCCTGAATTTGAGATAACGGAAATACTTCTGGTAAACTTTCAATTATTGGCTCTGTGCTTCTTGATACTTTTTTATTGGCATTAGCTAAATACTTCTTAAAATCCCATTTCTCGATTTTATAGCCATCATCAAAAATTCCACCACGCATAATATTGAATAAGGTATTCGCAAAATGCCTTGTATCTCTTAAACTATCTGCAGACTTTTGAATACCATCGGATGCCGCATTCAAATCCATTAAATTGAGAGTACCTAACTCAATATCTTCATTTACTTTAGATCCTAAGCTTTTATCCTCTCTTATTTGTTTTAGTAATAAGGCAATATCCGAATGATCTTGATTGACATTTGCAACAAATATCCACTCTTTGTTAGATTTTGGAGCAATCTCAATATCAGTTGACACAAAGTATGCGCCTTTTTCAGCCTTTATATCAGTTTCTTGGTTTACAGCATTTCCAGATCTAAAATTGTCTAGTTGTAAAGATGACAAAAGATAGGTAGGTCTTTCTAAACCCCAAGACCATACGATATTAGCCTTTAATGCTTCGCTTGCTTCTGCTTTATCTACTAAGATAGCACTCAATGCAAAAATTCCTAACCCTGTAGTGTCCTCGAGTTCATTTCGCTTGTAAGCATCTACCAAATTACTAGATTGATTCTGAATATCACTACCTATACTTGCAGGCACAATATTTTGAAGCCCGTCTAATAATGTTACGCTAACAGACTCACTGTCATTATTAATTAACTTAGACGTTTTTACAAATCCAAATGTATCACTTGAACTCCACTGATATCTGAACGTTAAATCCAAATTATGATTTACTTCTTCAAAAATAATCTTATCACCATAGATACTTTTATAAAGATTTCTGGTCGTTTTATAATCCCCTAGAGATCTTACAGCTAGAGGCTCCCACATGTATAGATGACCATTTTTATGAATTTTAAAGACAGTCTTACTACCTGTTATATCCGCGGATTCTGTAATTTTATCATCCGTATAATATGGAAACAAAGAAAATTCTGCGTTCTTACGGCCTGCAGACAACCCACCATTGCTCGATATGAACATCCAGTGGTCTGAGTCACTAACAATGCTCATAAAAAATGGGCGCATTTCGTTACTATTGGAAATTTTGAAAAATCCTTCGTTACCGATAGTAACTTTAGTCAGGGTAATATCTTTTTCCTCTTTTATATCTCTTAAATCTGCATTCATTGTCATCAAAAATGCTATCGCAATTGAGTTTAGTTAGTTTGAATATCAACAATTTTGGCTTTAATCACAGACTAAAGCCAAATTGTTATGAAGTATTTTATTGCTGAATGATATCATCGAAATAATACACATCACCATCGCATGGAGTGTTTCTTTCGAAATAAATGATCATACTCTTGTAAGTACCTATATTTACATCTGAGAAATCAAAGGTGATCTCTTGCCATTCACCCAATTGTGTGATACTAGCTACGCGATCTTGAGAAGGTTCAGTATCTGGAAATGGTAATCTCTCCAGTCGTAAGGTTACGTCTGTAACTTGATTTTCGGCAAATACTTTCATTGTAAATACTTTATCCGTCGTAGGATCCGTAAAATCTAATTGGGTTTGTAATTCTATACCAACTCCAGACCAAGTTTCACATCCATTGAACTTTTCATACTTATAGACATTACAACTTGGGTTAATACCCGTTTCAAATGAAGGATTAGTTACTACTGAGCCGCCAATATTTCCAAAAGCGTCAAAAACAGCACTTCCATCAGTAGATAAGAACGTCCAATTTAAATTACCGTTAGCCGCATCGATATTTTCTTCAGTTTCATCATCACAGATAGCGACATTTATAGTAAATGTTTTCTCAAAAGTATCAGCATCACCACTATCATTGTAAGCAGTTAAAGAAACCGTAAACGTCCCATTTTCATAGGTCTTGATTGGACTTGCTAATACAGACGTTGTTCCATCACCAAAATCCCATGCATAAGAAGTAGCATCATTGGAAATATTATTAAATGTTACTGTTCTCAATTCAACATCTGTTGTAAATCTTGCTTCGAGACCAATAAGGTCAACACCACTCTCATTGTCTTCACAAGATGAAGCAACTAGCGCAAGCCCTATAAAAAATATTTTGGCTATAATTGATTTTAAAAATTTCATTTTTCTAGATTTTAGTTATAAACTCTTACGTAATCGACATACATTGTCTGTGGAAACATAGTATCTGCATTCGGTGGTCCTGGCAAGTTTCCACCAACAGCCATGTTTAAAATCATATAGAACTCGCGGTCATCAAAAACCCATTCACCTTCTCCGTTAGTCTCTTCTTCAACATCTGCTGGTTTTAAAGTTTGATATAATTTATCATCTACGTAAAAATTAATAACGTTAGGAGTCCACTCAATACCGAAAATGTGAAAGCCTGTATCAAAACGATCGGCGTCTAATACATATTCTTTAGATATAGATTCACCACCAGAATATTGAGGTCCATGAATAGTTCCGAAGATTTGTGTTGGTTCATCACCTAAATACTCCATAACATCAATTTCTCCAATTTGAGGCCAGATATCGCCGTTGCTATCATCACCCAATAACCAGAACGCAGGCCATAACCCTTGACCTGTCGGTAATTTTACTCGGGCTTCAAAACGACCATACTTTTGTTGAAATAGACCTTTAGTAATTAATCTTGCAGAAGTATACCCTGAGCCCTCGAAGGACTCTTGTCTTGCAGTTATTTTTAGAACTCCGTTCTCAACACTAACATTTTCAGGTCTATCGGTATAATATTGGAGTTCATTATTCCCCCAACCTGGTATACCCTGAGCCGTTCCATCACCAATTTCGAAAGCCCATTTAGACGCATCTGGTGCTCCATCAACATCAAAATTATCCTCCCAAACCAAATTGGATAATGTAACAACTTCTTGTGTTTCATCTAAGTCACAGCCCAGCAAACTTACAGTTAATACAAGGGCTGTGAGATATAAGCTCAATTTATATGAAAACTTTAAATTCATAATATTTTTATTTAATAGTTGTAGTAATTATTCGTTGTAGTAATAAACATTATCAACCCAAATATCTGATATAGTCGCATCTGATATAAAGAATAATTGTCCTAAATTTCCAAAGTCCACTGAACCAGAAAAACTAGATAATGGAATATCTAAACTAGCCCAACCATCAGCATTAACATTTCCTAATGCTGCCGAATTAAGAATAAAACTTCCATTAGCCGTAGGACCAGCAAAGGTGCCACTTTCAAGTTCTAATCGAATAAAGTCACTTGGATCGAGTGTTTCTCTCACATTAATATCAATATGCAAATGTGTAGCAGAACTTGCGTCGACCAATTGAACTGTTTCATAAGTTCCAATACTCACAAAATTTAGTTGCGTGTAATTAATAATATTATCTAAAGAACCATCGGGCAAAGTGCCTTGGATATCAACATTATTAGGATCTGATCCTGCACCACCCTGAGTGGTTAGAAATGGCTCAAAAAAGCCATTATAATGTCTTACAGGCACATTATTGTAAGCGTCACTGAAAAGCGAAACTACGTTGGCTTCATCTCTTGTTGGAACAGGAGCACTTGGGAATAATCCATTAGATGTTATTTCCAAAGATCCTGTAGCCTGTACGTTATTTAATATCGCCGTGATTAAAGTTGTTCCAGAACTCCCAACCACAGACACTAAACCAGCTTCACTAACTGTCGCTACCGAAGGGTTTGAATTAAAAAAATCAAAATAGCCTGGAGCAAAATTTTTATCTACATTTTCTCCTTTTGCCAAATTAACAGTTTGACCTATACCATTTATTTGAATATTAGAACCAATAAATGCTTGGACAACACTATTATTTCCATTTAAAATCTCAGTACTAACGGCAAGATTAGTTCCTAGCTTTTCGAAACGAATTTCATCGAGCCAATAAGTCCA
>NZ_JABSST010000044.1 GCF_013213975.1 Winogradskyella sp. | reverse complement strand
GCTTATGCATCAAACTTGGGTATTAGAGTGGTTCCAGAAATTGATGTTCCTGGTCATGCTTCAGCTATTTTAACAGCTTATCCCGAGCACGGTAGTAAAGATGATTATGAATACTCCATTGAACGCTATGCAGGTATTTTTGACCCAACACTTAACCCTACAAAAGAAAGTACATACGAGTTTTTAGAGACTTTATTTTCGGAAATAGCACCTTTATTTCCAGACGAATATTTTCATATTGGCGGAGATGAAAACGAAGGCAAACATTGGGATGAGAATAAAGATATTCAAAAATTTAAAACGAAACACAACCTAAAAACCAATCACGATTTACAAACCTATTTTAATATTAAACTTGAAGAAATATTAAACAAGTTTGGAAAAAAATTAATGGGTTGGGATGAAATTCTAACCCCTTCAACTCCTAAAACCGCTGTTATACATTCTTGGAGAGGTGAGCATGAAGGTTTAGAACAAAGCACATTAATTGAAGCTGCTCAGAAAGGTTATCAAGCGGTTCTGTCAGCCGGCTATTATATAGATAGAATGCTTTCTGTAGAACATCATTATTTAGTAGACCCCATAGGTAATGTTGTACTGACCAAAGAAGAACGTAAAAGGATACTTGGTGCGGAAACAACTATGTGGAGTGAGCTCGTTACACCACTTACAATAGACTCTAGAATTTGGCCTAGAACAGCAGCCATTGCAGAAAGGTATTGGTCTTCAAAAGACATAAATGATGTCGACAGTATGAGAAAAAGGCTGAGGGTTATAAACTATCAACTAGAGGAAATAGGAATTAATCACATAAGAAATAAAGACGTAATTCTTAGAAATATTAGTAGAAATGAAGATATAAAATCATTAAAAATTTTATCTAGAGTTTGTGAGCCTTTAAAAATTTACTCAAGAAATGAAGGCGGTACTGAATACAAATCATTTTCACCTTTTACCTTGTTTGCAGATGCTTGTACTGCAGATGCAGAAGATGCGTTTAAATTTAATAAGAATGTTTCGTTATTCATTGCAGGAGATAAAGAAGAAAGTAAAACAGAGATAACCAAACTTTTACGGCTTTGGAAAGAAAATCATAAGGATTTTACTGCTATAAATAAAAATCCAAACACAAAACGTTTAGAGCTGCTATCTAGACACTTATCTGACACTTCAAAATTACTTTTAAACGCATTATCAGATAAAAAGATTACAGAACTTCAATATGATAAGCTAA
Source organism: Winogradskyella sp. (assembly GCF_013213975.1). GTDB lineage: Bacteria > Bacteroidota > Bacteroidia > Flavobacteriales > Flavobacteriaceae > Winogradskyella. The sequence continues at coordinate 28,759 of NZ_JABSST010000044.1, read as the reverse complement.
ACGCATTATTAGTTTTGCTCAAAGCGCCTATTCAAGACACAGAATTGGTAATAATTAAATCTCTAAAAAGTCTTTTGGCCTATTGCAAAACAAACTATCTAATGCAATAATGAGTTATGAGAACAAATGGTATAACCTTAAAATATATAGCGTCAGTTTTAAACTTATCTGTTTCTACAGTATCAAAGGCATTAAGTAATAGTCCAGAAATAAGTGTTGACACTAAAAATAGAATTATTAAAACAGCCAATGTTCTTAACTACAAACCAAATATTCATGCCTCAGCTTTAAAAAGTAAGAGAAGTTATATCATTGGTATAATTCTACCAGACTTAAAAGACAATTTCTTTTTGGATTCATTAAATGGAATTACTGAAGAATCCTCAAGAAATAATTACAAAATTATGGTATATCAATCTTGTAATGATTTTAATAAAGAAGTTAAATATTCAAATCTTCTATCTAAAAGCAACATTATAGATGGCTTAATATTCTCTTCAACAAAAAGGACATGTATCCCTGAAAAATGCCACCATTTAAAGGGTTTTATAAACGATGGTATTCCAATTATATATATTAACAAACTGCAAAGAGCAAGTGTTAACAGCTGTTATTACGATAGAGGGTTTGAAACAGGGGTGAATTCAGTTAAAGAACTGCTCTCTAAAATTGATGATAATCGATTAAATTTAAGTGCATAAAACATAAACTATGTTATTGATAGCGGATAGTGGTTCTACAAAATGTGATTGGATTTTATATAAAAATGAAAACAACGATCCTATAAGGATTAGAACCAAAGGTTTAAATCCTGCTATTTTATCAAAAAAAGAACTAAAAAAAGTTATTACTGACAGTATAGAACTAACCTCTTATAAAGATATAGTAAATTCCATTCATTTTTTTGGCGCTGGTTGTGGAACAAGAAAAAATCAAAAAAAAATAAATAACGTATTAACCTCTATTTTTGAAAAAGCAGACACAACTACCAAGGAAGATATTATGGCTGCAGTTTATGCTACAACTAATGAACCTGCTGTGGTTTGTATTTTAGGAACTGGATCAAATTGTTGCTTTTATGATGGCCAAGCTGTACAATTAAAAACACCTTCTTTAGGCTACATAGTTATGGATGAAGGAAGTGGTAATTATTTTGGTAAAGAGCTTTTAAAGAAGTATTTCTATAATAAGATGCCCATTGAACTAAAATTTTCGTTTGAAAATCAATTCAATTTAAATGAAAAAAACGTTGTTAAAAAATTATACCAATCGTCCACACCAAACAAGTATTTGGCTGAGTTTGCAAGGTTTTTATTTGAAAACCAAGACCATCCCTTTATAGAAAATATTTTAGTTGACGGCATGACCGTTTTTATTGAAAACCACATTATGCAATATGAGGAAGAACTGAAAACGGTACCCTTACATTTTGTTGGTTCTATTGCATATCATGGAAGAAAACATCTTGAAATAGCTTTAAACAAAAGAGGTTTAAAGGGTTCTAATTACATAAGAAGGCCTATTGACAATTTAGTTCACCACATAAAAACACAAAATTGACAATAAAACATATTGCGATCTTAATTCCATTATCAATGATACCAGTATATGAGTTGCTATAAACCTTCGATATTTTTCCTAATTGTTATTCTTATTAGTTGTTCTAATCCTAAAGAAAAAAGTTTAGCTACTAACGTTTTATTCGAGAAGGTTGAGAGTGACCAATCTAATATTCACTTTAAAAATAAGGTAACTGAGGATTTATATTTTAATTTTTTAAACTACTCATATATCTATAACGGAGCTGGTGTTGCGGTAGGAGACATAAATAATGATGGCTTAGAAGATATCTATTTTTCCTCAAATCAAGAAACCAATAAACTCTATCTAAATAAAGGAAACTTTGAATTTAAAGATGTAACTAGCAGTTCTGGCGCTAAAGACGATAATGGCTGGACGACTGGTGTATCTATGATTGATATAAATAATGATGGCTGGTTAGATATTTACGTATGTAAATCAGGTTCTTTAGATAGTCATGAGCTCAGAAAAAATAAATTATACATTAATCAAAAGAATGAAACTTTTAAAGAAAGTGCTTCAGAATATGGTTTGGATCATTTTGGGTTTTCGGTACAAGCGTATTTTTTTGATTATGATAAAGACAATGACTTAGATATGTACTTGGTCAATCACCGCCAAGATTTCCAAAACAATGTTAATATTGATCCGCGTATTCAAAACAATAAGGAAGCGTATAACTCAGACCAGTTGTTTAGAAATGACGGAAATAAATTTACTAACGTAACTCGTAAAGCAGGTATAGAGAATAAAGCTTGGGGCCTAAGTGCTTCCATTGGCGACTTTAATGGCGATAACTTAGAAGACGTTTATGTTGCTAATGATTTTTTAGAGCCTGACTTTTTATATATAAATCAAGGAGATGGTACATTTAAAGATGAAATTCTGTACTACTTTAAACACATCTCAGCGAATAGTATGGGTTCTGATTATAATGATATAAACAACGACTTAAAACCCGACTTAATTGTCTTAGATATGCTTGCCGAGGACCATATTAGAAGTAAGGAGAATATGGCGACTATGAGCACTGAAAATTTCAATACTCTTGTTGATAATGATTATCATCATCAATACATGGCTAATATGTTGCAACTTAATAATGGTAGTAGATCATTTAGCGAGATTGGACAATTGGCTGGTATTGCAAAAACAGATTGGAGTTGGGCACCTCTGATTGCTGATTTTGATAATGATGGGTACAATGATTTATTTGTTACTAATGGTATTGAACACGATCTATCTAATCAGGATTTTAGAAATCAAATGAGAGTAAATATTAGAACTCGTAAAAAGGTGTCTTTAGAAGAGGCTATCGATATGATGCCTTCATCGAAACTTGGTAATTATGCCTTTAAGAACAATAAAGATCTAACATTTACAAATACTTCAAAAAAATGGGGTTTAGACAGAAAAGTTAATTCATGTGGTGCGGTTTATGCAGATTTAGACAACGATGGCGATTTAGATCTGATTATTAACAATCAATCCGAAGAAGCTTCAATTTATAAGAACAACTCTAGAAATAATTATGTCTCTTTTTCTCTTAAAGGACCTAATAGCAATCCCTTAGGTATTGGCACTAGAATTAATATTTTTTCAGGTGAATTAAAGCAATCTAAAACATTATTTGTAAGTAGAGGATATCAATCGTCTGTAACGAATAAATTGCATTTTGGACTAAATAATAAAACAAAAATCGATAGTGTAAAAGTAATATGGCCCAATGGGCATCAGCAATTTCTTACAAATATAGATACTAATAGGCATTATAATTTATACTTTAATAATGCCGTTAAAGAAGCCCAAGAAAATTCTTACTCAGAATTCTTATTCGAAACTGTAGACGCAAAAGAATTAGGTATAGATTATCAGCAAATAGAAAATGAATTTGATGATTATAAATTACAACTATTACTTCCTCAAAAACAATCAGAAGTTAGTAAAGCTATAGCTATTGGTGATGTTAATAATGATGGTTTGGAAGACTTTTTTGTGGGGAATTCTATAAACCAGAGAGCGTCTTTATATGTTCAAGTCAAAGACGGGAAATTCACAAGCACCAATCTACCTTTGTTTGAATCAGAAAAAGTATATGAAGATACAGACGCTCTATTTATTGATGTAGATAATGATAATGACCTAGACTTATACGTCGCGTCTGGAGGTTATGAAGTTGCACATGACTCCCCTTTATTAGAAGATCGGCTTTATATAAATAATAGTAATGGTGTGTTTAAAAGATCTGAAAGATTACCAAAAATAAGATTAAACACAAAAGGTATTACTTCAGCAGATTACGATAATGATGGAGACATGGATATTTTTGTTGGAAGCAGAGTTAAACATGGCATGTACCCATTGTCTGACCCCGCATATTTACTAGAAAATCAAAACGGAAAGTTTATAGATGTAACTGATAAACGAATTAATGCAGTCTCTGAATTGAAAATGGTAAATGATGCCATTTTTACTGATTATGATAATGATGGAGATTTCGACCTTATAGTTGTCGGTGAATGGATGCCTATAACCATATTTGTCAATAATAATAATTCTTTTGAAAAAGCTTCCTTTCCATATTTAGAAAGTAAAACAGGTTGGTATCAAACAATCAAAGCCGCAGATCTAAATAGTGATGGCTTTAAAGATTATATTGTTGGAAATTGGGGGGGAAATAACAAGTTTCATCCTACCATTAAAAAGCCATTGCATATATATGCAGATGATTTTGAAAATAATGCCACCTTTGATGTTATCCTCAGTAAAGTATCAAAAACAGGAGATTTAATTCCTGTTAGAGGAAAAGAGTGTTCTTCACAACAAATAACATCTTTAAATAGCAAAATAGAGACCTACGAAGAATTTGCCAATTCTAGCTTAATAGACATTTATGGTGAGAGGGAGTTAAGTAAGGCTACTCATCTAACAGCATCTCATTTTGAATCTTTTGTCTTAAAGAATAATAAAGATGGAACATTTGAAATCATAGAATTACCAAAGTATGCGCAATTTAGTCCAACACTAAGTGTAGAAACACACGATTTAAATAATGATGGTTCTTTAGATATTTTTGCCGTTGGTAATGTATTTGATGCCGAGGTAGAAACTATTCGTTATGATGCATCAAGAAATTACATTTTATTTAATAACGATAAAGACGAATATCAGTTTATTAACGATTCTAGCTACTTTACAAATAAAGAAGTCAAAGCCGTAAAAAAGATATTGATTAATAATCAAGTACATTTTATCATTCTCAATAAGAATGATTTTATAACTATCCTTAAGCTAAGGAAATAAAGGTTAATAAAATTCATTGTATCCCATGACAAAAGAACTAAATATAACTTATAAAAATCCTTATCATGAATGGGTGCAACTTGAATCCATAATGAATAAAAAGCTTTATTTAAAATTTATAAACTGGACAAGTGGTGAATTCGACTTGTTTCTCCAGGAGGAACTAAATGGTTTAAAGGTGTATTTTCCGAGTGGGAATTTTAGTATCAGTTCTATCAGTGAAAATAGAAGAGATGTTTTAGTTGAAATTAAAATTATAAGTAAAGATTTAAACTACATGAATACATTAGGGAATAGAATAACCGATATATGCCGTCAGATCGAGAATTCTTTTTCAAAATAAGTGATTAAATTATGGGATTATCTAAAATCAACAGTCTAGAAGAATACAATGATGCTTATGAGTAAAGTATAGATAGTCCAGAAGTGTTTTGGGAGTCTAAAGCCAAGGCTTTTTTTTGAAAAAAACAATGGGATACTATTTTATAATACGATTGAACAAAACTTGAGACTAAATGGTTTAGTGATGGTAAGCTAAATATTACAGAAAATTACTTAGACAGGCATTTAGAAGATGATGGAGATAAGATTGCCTTTGCCGCATTAGTGTGCGCAAGAATTGGTGCCGTACATTCTATGGTTTTTGCGGGATTTTCTTCAATAGCTTTGGTAGCTAGAATAAACGACGCTTCATGCAAAATAGTATTAATAACAGCTAGCGCGATTTATGGCAATCAAAAGCGTTACAAAAATGTATATTTCCTCGCCTATAAAGCTATGTGCTTTCTTGGTGATGGTGCATTGAGGGACTCTCAAGGAAACTTCCGTATAACAGTAGAGTCGATGTGGTTGTAATGGCTCATAAGTATTACTGAAATCCATAAGAAATATGGTATCTAATACAATTGTACCTACAGCAAAACCTGATAAAATCCATTTCGTTAAAAACTTTTTTATGTGATACTTCCATCTTTTTAAACCTTGATATTGTAAAATAAATAATTAACAACGCAATATTCAATAATTTAAAAATGAAAGAAATCTAAATCCAAATTTCATTAAGTATTTTAGCCCTGTTATTTCAGTATCGATGGTTTATTAAATGAAATAATGCATAAATTTTTATGACAATTCCCCAAGCTTAAAACGACATGAATTTTGTAAAAATACTATCATTTAACAATGAAGTTAAGTCATGTTAGAGATAATACCTTTATATACTTAAAGTTTCTTGACAATGTCAATGTGAAAAAAAACACTAGTCAAGTACATAAAATCGATCATTATTTCTTCAATTAGCTCATTACTCATGATCATCAAATTGCCACATTTAAATCAGACTAAAACTTTTATAAATGTGTAATAATCAATAATGCATTGAACTAAATTTTTTGCTTCATTTTATGGCTTCATTTTTTATATTTATTGCAGTATTAAATGGTCACCAATTTCTTTTTATTAAACTTAGGGTAATTCTTAAAATTAGGACATTAAAAAATTAATATTATTTTTGTGAAAATGGTGAAACTAGCAAGTGCGTATCCCTCCTAACACCCACGTATTTTTGGTAGTTCATCGATAAAATTTACCGTTTAAGGACGTTTTTTAGGTAAATTAGTTTTGTTAACTAAGTTTTTTTTATACATTTACGCACCCTTAATTGATAACATGAAGGAAAGAAAAATTTTAGCCTTAATCTTATTTTTTTTCTTGAGCTTTACTTCTATGGCCCAAGGAGACACCCCGCCACCACCGATGCCACCCCCTCCCCCTGGTCTTCCTATAGACGGAGGAATATGGTTTGTATTTCTTCTAGCTTTATTATTTGGCGCTTATAAAGCGTATAAATTTTCTCAAAAATTAGCCTAGTTACGCAGTTCGTTTAAGCGCTTAACATATTTTCCAATTACATCAAATTCTAGATTAACCAGGGATCCAACCTTAAAATTCTTAAATGTTGTGTGATTGTAAGTGTATGGAATTATAGCAACTGAAAACGTGTTTAGTTGAGAATTAACAACTGTTAAACTTACCCCATTGACGGTTATAGATCCTTTTTCGATTGTTACATTATTAAGTGAGGGGTCATATTCAAAAGTAAATAACCAACTACCATTTTCTTCTGTTATAGACACACATTTTGCCGTTTGATCAACATGACCCTGAACGATATGACCATCTAATCGATCACCTAATTTCATGGCACGCTCAATATTAACGACATCTCCTTTAGTTAATTCGCTTAAATTAGATTTATCTAAAGTTTCCTTTATAGCCGTGACAACGTAATTGTCACCATTAATATCAACAACCGTTAAACATACGCCGTTATGCGCAACACTTTGGTCGATTTTTAGTTCTGAAGTGATAGAGGTTTTTAATGTTAAATGAAGATTTCCCCTATCCGCTTCAAGATGTTCAACAGTTCCTAAATCCTCAATGATACCAGTAAACATAAGATCTACTTTATTTAGTTAAATTTGCATTTGCAAAGTTAAGCACTCAAGAGTCAATTTTAATAAAAAAGTGCAACAATCATAAATTATTAGATGAAGAAGCAAGAAAAAGTAATAGTAGGAATTTCTGTAGGAGACTTAAATGGTATAGGCACTGAGATTATCATAAAAACTTATGAAGATCCAAGAATATTAGAGCTAAATACACCAGTTATTTTTGCTTCTGCGAAAGTGATGCAATTTTGTAAGAATCACTTTAAAAGTAAAATAAGCTTCTTTAGTATTGACGACCCTAAAAAAGTAGTGCATGGTAATGTAAATATTGTCAATGTTTGGAAGGAACCTGTTAAAATAGAATTTGGTAAAGAAGACAAAAAAATAGGGGAATACGCTATCAAATCCTTGGCGGCAGCAACAAAAGCACTAAAAGAAGGAGCTATTGATGTATTGGTAACAGCGCCAATTAATAAACATAATATTCAATCTGAAAAGTTTAATTTTCCTGGTCATACAGATTATCTCGCAAAAGCTCTTGACGGAGAAAGTTTAATGTTTATGGTTTCTGGAAATTTACGCGTAGGGCTACTTACAGATCATGTACCCTTGAAAGAAGCAGCAAATTATATCAATGAAAAACTGATTAAGAAAAAAATTAATACTGTTTTAACATCCTTAAGACAAGATTTTAGAATCAGAAAACCTAAAGTGGCTGTTTTAGCAATTAATCCTCATGCAGGTGATAACGGCGTTATTGGAAATGATGATGATGTGGTGTTACGGCCAACCTTAGAAAAAATCACTTCGGAAGGTAATTTAGTATATGGCCCTTACTCAGCAGACAGTTTCTTTGGTTCTAGCAATTATAAGAGCTTTGATGCCATTATTGCTTCATACCACGATCAAGGATTAATACCTTTTAAGACCATAACTTTTGGAGAAGGGGTAAATTTTACAGCTGGCCTTACTAAGGTAAGAACCTCGCCAGATCATGGAACCGCATATGAAATTGCTGGTCAAGGAAAGGCGGACGAAAGTTCATTTAAACACGCAATCTACACAGCTATTGAAGTTTTCCGCAACAGAAAAACACATAGTCAATACAGTAAAAACGCACTTCAAAAGGCAATTAAATAGATATGAACAATTTTTGTTGATATCTTAACCAGAAATGACAAAAAATATATATATTTGCAGGCTCAAAATGAGTGTGGGTATGAAGGCATTAAAAGAGTTTACCATTCCATTTGTTGGATTGAAAGAAGGAGAGCACAATTTTGAGTTTGAAATAGATAATACGTTCTTTCGAAATTTTGAATTTGAGGAGTTTAATGAATCTTGTGTTAAAGCGAGTTTAAAGTTATTAAAGAAGTCGACGTTATTAGAACTTTATTTTAATGCGGATGGTTTAGTTAACATTAATTGTGATCTTACTAATGAGCCCTACAATCAATCCATTAATGATGACTTTAAATTAGTTGTTAAATTTGGCGCAGAGTATAATGATGATAATGAAGAAATATTGATACTTCCTCATGGAGAATATGAATTAAATGTCGCACAATACATTTACGAACTAATCATTCTTGCTGTTCCAGCTAAAAGGGTGCATCCTGGTGTTGAAGATGGTACATTAAAGTCAGACGTTCTATCAAAACTAGAAGAATTAAGTCCCAATGGGGACAACACAGAAAAATCATCTGAGGACATTGATCCTCGTTGGAATAATTTAAAAAAACTATTAACGGATAAATAACATTTAAAAATGGCACATCCTAAACGTAAAATATCAAGAACAAGAAGAGATAAAAGAAGAACTCATTACAAGGCGTCTGTACCTCAAATAGCAACTTGCCCTACGACTGGCGAGCCGCATTTATACCACAGAGCTCACTGGCATGATGGCAAACTATATTACAGAGGTCAGGTGCTTATCGACAACTCGGAAGAAGAAAATTTGGCATAACTATTATGCAAGCATATAATTAAGCGCTCACTTGTGAGCGTTTTTTTTGTTTTAATTTTCTGAATAAGGCAAAAACCACTTAATTTGCATAATTATTTGCCAAAAAATGCTGAAAATGGTAAAAAACGATAGATTTTTGCCATTTTTCAATACTTTTAATAAATCTAAAAGCTAATAATGAGTAAAATCACAGCGGCAATTACAGCTGTAGGAGGTTATCTTCCCGACTTTGTTTTATCTAACAAAGTTCTTGAAACCATGGTAGACACAAACGATGAGTGGATTACCACGCGAACAGGAATTAAAGAACGTAGAATCCTGAAGGAAGAAGGAAAAGGAACGTCATTTTTAGCTATAAAAGCAGCACAAGACTTAATTCAAAAATCAGGTGTTGACCCTAAAGAAATCGATTTGGTTATCGTTTCTACGGCAACCCCAGACATGAAAGCCGCTTCTACTGCGGCCTACACAGCAACCCAAATAGGTGCTGTTAATGCGTTCTCATATGATTTGGAAGCTGCGTGTTCTAGTTTTTTGTTTGGCATGTCAACAGCAGCGGCCTATATTGAATCTGGACGTTATAAAAAAATTCTCTTAATAGGAGCCGACAAGAATTCATCTTTCATAAACTATAAAGATAGAGCCACCTGTATCATATTTGGTGATGGTGGTGGTGCTGTTTTATTTGAGCCAAATGAAGAAGGGTTAGGCCTACAAGATGAACTCTTAAGAAGTAACGGTGAAGGAAGAGAATTTCTTCGTGCGCAATATGGCGGGTCTTCTTATCCAATTAATGAACATACATTTGATGAGGGAAAGCACTATGTTTTTCAAGACGGAAGAACCGTGTTTAAAAACGCCGTATTCAATATGGCTGATGTTGCTGAGAGAATTTTAAAACGAAATAATCTAACCAATAACGATATTGCATGGTTAGCTGCTCATCAGGCCAATAAGCGTATTATAGATGCAACAGCCAATAGAATAAATTTAGAAGATGAAAAGGTAATGATGAATATTGAGAAGTATGGTAACACCACATCAGCTACCTTACCTTTATTATTAAATGACTACGAAAAACAACTAAAGAAGGGCGATAATATTATTTTCGCAGCATTTGGCGGTGGTTTTACTTGGGGCTCAATTTACTTTAAATGGGCTTATAATTCTTAAACTAAAAACTAACTAACAAAAATCTAAACACTATGGATTTAAAAGAAATTCAGAACTTAATAAAGTTTGTTGCCAAATCTGGCGCAAGTGAAGTTAAGTTAGAAATGGATGATGTTAAAATTACAATTAGAACAGGTTCTGATAGTGAAACAACAATAGTACAGCAAGTGCCAATGCAGGCTGCCGCACCAGTTGTTCAACAACACATCCCTGCACCAGCGGCAGCAGCACCGGCTGAGCCTATACCTGCAGCACCAGCCGTAGATGATTCTAAATATGTAACAATAAAGTCACCAATTATTGGTACTTTCTATCGTAAGCCTTCACCTGACAAACCAGTATTTGTTGAGGTAGGAACTGAAGTTAAAGAAGGCGACGTGCTTTGCGTAATTGAAGCAATGAAGTTATTTAATGAAATAGAGTCAGAGGTGTCAGGCAAAATCGTTAAGGTTTTAGTTGATGATTCTTCTCCTGTAGAATTTGACCAACCATTATTTTTGGTTGATCCTTCATAACAATTGAAAATTCCAATCCACAAATCCCAAAACCCAATTATTGGAATTTGGTGCTTGGAAATTGAATTTTTAAAATAGTAGTTATGTTTAAAAAGATACTAATTGCCAATAGAGGTGAGATAGCACTGCGTGTTATAAGAACCTGTAAAGAAATGGGTATTAAGACAGTTGCGGTTTATTCTACTGCAGATGCTGATAGTTTACATGTAAAATTTGCTGATGAAGCGGTTTGCATTGGTCCAGCGCCAAGTAGTGAATCATATCTCAAAATATCAAATATTATTGCTGCAGCAGAAATCACTAATGCTGACGGTATTCACCCAGGCTATGGATTTTTATCTGAGAATGCAAAATTCTCTAAAATTTGTGAAGAACACGGTATTAAGTTTATCGGAGCTTCGGAAGAGATGATTTCAAAGATGGGAGATAAGGCCACTGCTAAAGCAACAATGAAGGCAGCAGGAGTTCCTTGTGTGCCTGGAAGTGATGGCATTATTGCAGATTTCGAAGAGTGTGAAAAACTAGCAGTTGAAGTTGGTTATCCCGTAATGCTAAAAGCAACTGCTGGTGGTGGTGGTAAAGGTATGCGCGCCGTATGGAAACCAGAAGATTTAAAGTCAGCTTGGGATTCTGCAAGACAAGAGTCGAAAGCAGCATTTGGCAACGATGACATGTACATGGAGAAACTCATTGAAGAACCAAGACATATCGAAATTCAAGTTGTCGGTGACTCGAGAGGGAAAGCATGTCATTTATCAGAGCGTGATTGTTCTGTACAGAGACGACACCAAAAGTTAACAGAGGAAGTTCCGTCGCCATTCATGACAGAAGAGCTTAGAGATAAAATGGGTAAAGCTGCGGTTAAAGCTGCTGAATTTATTAATTATGAAGGTGCAGGAACTGTTGAGTTTTTGGTAGATAAACACAGAAATTTCTACTTCATGGAGATGAACACTCGTATTCAAGTGGAGCACCCAATTACGGAACAGGTTATTGATTTTGACTTGATTCGTGAGCAGATTTTAGTGGCTGCCGGAGTTCCTATTTCAGGTAAAAATTACACTCCAAATCTTCATTCGATTGAGTGTAGGATTAATGCTGAAGATCCATTTAATGACTTTAGACCCTCTCCAGGAAAAATCACAACATTACATGCTCCAGGAGGTCATGGTGTAAGACTAGACACTCATGTATATGCTGGCTATAGTATTCCTCCAAACTACGATTCAATGATTGCAAAATTGATTACAACAGCACAAACTAGAGAAGAAGCTATTAACAAAATGAAGCGTGCTCTAGATGAGTTTGTAATTGAAGGTATTAAAACGACAATTCCCTTCCATAGGCAATTGATGGATCATCCTGATTACTTAGCAGGTAATTACACCACTAAGTTTATGGAAGATTTTGAAATCCAACCAGAAGAAGATTAACCGTAAGGACCCAGGCTTTCAGCTTGGGTTTTTTATTGCTCGTCTTTTATTTATAAGTATTCCTCAAGTTTTTGTAATATTTAACTTAAATTTGGACTTCACAAAATAATTAATTCCCATGAAAAATTTCCCCTTATGGCTTGGCCTTGCCGTATTTTTTTCCTTTGCCTCTATTAGCGCCTTTTCACAAGAACGTTGTGCTATGGAAGCCTATATGGAAGAAATGATGCAAGATCCAGAATATGTTAGACAATATGAAGAAAACCAAAGAGCTTTTAAAAAAAGGCTCGCAGAACGTTTAAATAATAGCGAATTTATGCAGCGTGGAGGAACTATAGAAATTCCTGTTGCAGTTCATTTTCCTGAAGCTTCAGAAGCAGAAAGATCCTGTCTTGAGGCTTTAGCTCAAAATCAAATAGACATACTTAATGCAGATTACTCTGCGACTAATGCAGACATTTCTTCCTGGAATGCTGTGAGTGCTCAATTTCCTGGTACAACGGCTGGAGTTGCAAATATTCAATTTTGTATAGCAACATCTAATCATCCCACAGGGTTAGATCCAGAATTGTTGGAAGGTAATCCGTGTATAACAATAGGCTACAATTTCGGTGGTGGAAATAATATAGATGGAAATTGGAGTGGCTATCTTAATTTTGTTATTAGAAATATTGGAGCATTAGGTTTTTCACCTCTTGGCGGAAGTGTTGCGGCAGGTCAAGCTGTAACAATGGATAATAATGCTTTTGGTTCTGGTGTTGGATGTACTTCTGTTGTGCCAAGCGCACCATATAATTTAGGAAGAACAACTACTCACGAGTTGGGTCATTTTTTTAATTTACGACATACATTTAACGGTGACGGGGGCGGTGTTTGTGGTGGAGCTGGAGATGGTATTGCTGATACTCCAGAAGTTGCGAATAGCACATACGGATGCCCTTCTCCTTTATCAGTAAACTCATGTACCTTTGGACAGCCGGCTTTGATTATGAATTACATGGATTATGTTAATGATGCCTGTATGTATATGTTTAGCCAAGGCCAAATGACTGTGGCCGAGGCTTGGGTGAATATTTTGGAAACATCATTTAAACCCAATGTTTGTCAACCTGCAACTCCAGGCTTTAATTTGGCCGCAACAAGTGATACGGAATTATTGACCTGTCCAACAACAGATACAGAGGCGATTTATAATTTCTCTTATACAACAACTTTAGGTTTTTCTGAAACGACGACCTTTAGCGCAACTGGATTACCAGCGGGTGCAACAACTACATTTAGTCCTACATCCTTAAATTCAGATGGTACCTTTTCACTGACCATTGGTAATCTTGGTGCAACAGCTCTAGGAACATATAACATTACTGTAACCGCAACATCTACACCATCAGGTGTGGAAGAAACTATAGATGTTGTATTAAACAATAATTGTACTGAAATTGTTTGTACTGATTATCCATCTACATCAGGTGATTTACCATTGACTATTACTGATGGTCTACCAGGTGGTGGCGTAGGAACACCTGTTGCGAGCACAATTTTAAATATTCCCGATTCAGGATTAATTGAAAGTATGACTGTGACAGTTGATATTACTCATACATATGTTCAGGATTTGGTTTTACAACTCGTACATCCAGACGGTACAACATTTATGAATCTTTGGGCTCAAGATTGTGGTTCTGAAAATAATTTAACCAATATTACGTTCGATGACAATGCTAGTCCTTACTCTTGTCCTGGGGGAACTACAACTAATATTGAAAACTTAACTATTGCCCCTAATGGTTCCTTAAGTACATTTACTGGTCTAGATGCTCAGGGTGATTGGACTTTATTTGTGTTGGATACGTATCAGGCTGATACAGGACAATTAAATGCCTGGTCAATTGAAATTTGTACAGAGCAGGCCTTAAGTGTAACAGATTTTGAATTAAGTGATTTACGAGTTTATCCAAACCCAAATAATGGATCATTTAATGTAGGGTTTAGCCCTAAATCAGGAGAAGATATTTCAATTGAAGTATATGACATCAGAGGTCGTGCTCTATATTCTAAAACATATGGTTCTGTAAGTCGATTTGATGAAGTGATTCAATTGAACAATGCAGACTCAGGAGTATATCTACTGAGTATAGCTGACGGATCACAAAAAGTGACTAAGAAAATTGTAGTGAAATAATGCCTTGCATAATGAAATAAAAGCTCCTAAATTTTAGGAGCTTTTTTTATTAAGATGAATTTATCATACTGGGAAATAAAAACTTGGCTAACTGATATTGACTTTACCATTATCGGAAGCGGAATCGTTGGCTTAAACACGGCGTTAGAATTACGAAACAACTATCCTAAGGCTAAGATCTTGATATTAGAAAAAGGGATGTTACCTCAGGGTGCTAGCACCAAAAACGCAGGGTTTGCATGTTTTGGTAGTTTAAGTGAGATTATTGACGATTTAGAACAGCATACACCAGCACAAGTCTTAAGCCTTGTAGAAAGGCGTATAAGAGGATTAGCTTTATTAAGAGAAATAGTAGGTGACGTAAACTTAGATTTTAAGAATTATGGTGGCTATGAGCTGTTTCTAAAGGAAAATGACGCACTTTACCAAAAATGTTTGGAATCGAAGGATAGAATAAACAAACTTTTAAAGCCATTGTTTGGGGAAGATGTGTTTTCATTTAAAGACAATAGTTTTGGATTTAGTCATGTCACAAATAAACTGGGATTTAATCAATACGAGGGTCAGATAGATACAGGAAAAATGATGTTGTCCTTACTTAAAAAGACTTTAGATGCAGATATAAGAATATTAAACAATTTTAAGGTTGAACACATAGAAGAAGAGTCTGATTCTGCTACTATTGTTTCTAAACATTATCAGTTTAAGTCGTCTAAGGTATTTATTGCTACTAATGGCTTTGCTGCTCAACTCTTACATGAAGATGTTAAACCCGCTAGAGCACAGGTCTTAATTACTAAACCAATTCAAAATTTAAAAATAAAGGGCTCTTTCCATTTAGATAGAGGGTACTATTATTTCAGAAATATTGATAATAGAGTGCTATTTGGAGGAGGTCGGAATTTAGATTTTAAAGGCGAAGAAACCACAGAATTTGGTGAAACAAAACTAATACAGGATAAGCTAGAGGAACTATTGAAGACGACCATTATTCCTGACCAAAAGTTTGAAGTTGATTATACGTGGTCTGGTATTATGGGCGTAGGAAACCAAAAAGAATCTATAGTTAAACCGCTAAGTAAAAATGTATTTTGTGGTGTAAGACTAGGCGGAATGGGTGTTGCTATAGGTAGTATAGTGGGTAAGGATTTGGCAAATTTAATTGAATGAATTTAAAGCAAAAGCTCTTTAACTTAACTCGAGAAATCCTGAACGAGAGACTGAAAGTTGTTCAAACTACTATTTTAGATATTCAAACCGCTTTACTTTCGGAGACTAAGAGTTCTGCGGGTGACAAACACGAAACAGGTAGGGCTATGGCGCAATTAGAACGAGAAAAAGCGGGACAGCAATTAGCGGAAATTCAAAAACAATTTGAAGTTTTAAATAAGATTAACCCTAATCAAGAGCATCACATAGTTGCCCTTGGAAGTATTGTATTCACCAAAAAAGCTAATTATTTTATAAGTACAAGTGTTGGTGAGTTACAACATAAGAATATAAGATTTTATGCTATTTCTATGGCATCACCTATTGCAGGACTATTGGTCGGTAAAACCATTAACGAATCCTATTTATTTCGAAATGAAGAAATAACAATCACAAAAATTATTTAAAAAGAAGTAATTCCTTCAGATACTTCAAAAACTATTGTAATTTAACAAGTAAAAGAAGTGTCGTGGTTCGTTCGATTCAAATTTTAATAATTCTATTTTCTTTTTTTGGAACAGCTCAAAACACCAATTCTATTGATTTTGTCATTAGAAACCTAGGAATTAATGTTGATGGTCATTTTAATACTTTTGAAATAGATACTAAATTCAATACTAACGGCGATTTGGTTTCAATTTATGGTAAGATTGACGTAAAATCCATTAAAACTGGAATTGATAGTAGAGACGAACATTTACTAGAGGAAGACTATTTTAATGAAACCAAGTTTAAACACATCACACTTCAAAGCACATCAATTACTAAGAGTTCGGAGAATAACTATAGAGTATCAGCGAAGCTGTCAATAAAGGGAAAAACTAAGGAAATCAAAATTCTAGTTTTAGTCAAAACCACTGGGAACAGGAAGTTGATTAGATCTTCTTTTGAGATTAATAGACGGGATTTTGATGTAGGTGGAAGTAGTTTTGTAATGAGTAAAACTGTAAAAATACAAGTTAAATATTATCAAAATTTACCATGACTTTAAGGTCCGTTGATGTGGTTGTAATTGGTGGTGGTTTGGCTGGTTTGTGCTGTGCCATCCATCTCTCAAAGCATCAATTTAGTGTGGTCTTAATCGAGAAGAACCACTATCCAAAACACAAGGTTTGCGGCGAGTACGTGTCAAACGAAGTGTTGCCTTATTTAGATTATCTAGGATTCAACCCGTTTTCGCATGGTGCAAAATCCATAACGGAGTTTGAGCTTACGACTCACAATAACAAAAGCATTTCTACCAAATTACCATTGGGCGGTTTTGGGATAAGTCGTTTTAAAATGGACTATGAACTTTATTTACTTGCTCAAAATTCTGGTGTAAAAGTGATTCACGACACAGTGATTGATGTTCAATTTGAGGAAGATAATTTTACAACTGCATTAAAATTAGGCGAATCTATTTCATCGAAACTTGTGGTTGGAGCTTTTGGAAAACGCTCAAATCTTGATATTCATTTTAAGCGAAATTTTATTAAAAAGAAGTCGCCATATCTCGGAGTAAAAGTACATGCCAAAGGTGAATTTCCAGACGATAAAGTTGCATTGCATAATTTTAAAGGGGGCTATTGTGGCGTGTCTAAGGTTGAAGATAATCATATAAATCTTTGTTATATTACAAGCTATAATGCTTTTAAGACCTATAAAGGTATCGATCAGTTTCAAAAATCTGTCGTATTTAAAAACAGAGCACTAAGCCATATTTTTAAGCAAACAGACCAAGTATTTGACAATCCTTTAACAATCAGCCAGATTTCGTTCGCAACTAAAAAACCTGTCGAAAATCACATACTTATGTGTGGAGATTCAGCAGGAATGATTCACCCACTTTGTGGAAACGGTATGGGAATGGCCATACGCAGTGCTAAACTGGTGTCAGATGTAATGATTGATTTTTTGAATCATAAAATTTCAACACGTCAAAGACTGGAAGTTGCCTATACAAAGTCATGGAAAAAGACATTTGGACTAAGACTTAAAGTAGGACACAGTATCGCTTATTTATTCAGGCAAGATTGGTTGGCGCCAAAATTACTCGTACTTTTAAGAGGCTTACCATTTCTAATACCTCAAATTATAAGAATGACACATGGTAAACCAATTAAAATGGAATGAGTTTATTTATTGACACAACATACCGGAGCAATGCCACTGAGATAATGGACGATTTTTCTATGAAAGGTGAGCTGTTGCGAGACACACTAGATAAACTTGGAAAAATCAATAAGTGGTTGGGAGGAAACCATGTTACCATAGATGGTGTAAAACAACTTTTAAATAACCAGCACAAAACAAAAACCTATACCATACTTGATCTTGGATGTGGCCATGGCGATATGTTAAGGCTTTTAGCAGATTACGGAAGAAGTTATGGTTTTAAGTTCAATCTTATTGGTATAGATGCTAATGAAGATGCTGTAGCCTATGCACAGGAATTGTCTACGGATTATAGCGAGTTAAGCTTTCAACATCTCGATATTTTTTCTAAAGAATTTAAAAGTTTAGATTTTGATATAGCCCTATCTACACTCTTATTACATCACTTTAAGAGCGATGATATTAAAAGATTATTGAACGAATTAATTTCAAAAGCAAGTATTGGTATTGTCGTAAACGATTTGCATCGCAGTAAATTAGCCTACGGATTATTCAAGTTATTAGGTTTGGTTATTTCTAACGATATGATTGTGCAAGATGGCTTAACATCAATTCTAAGAGCCTTTAAGCGAAAAGACCTAGAAAGCTACTCAAATCAATTACAACTCAAATCACAAATCAGTTGGAAATGGGCATTTCGATTCCAATGGTTAATAAGAACTTAAATGGCTGTAAGAATTACAACGGTTGCAAAGCAACTACCAAAATATACTAGAGAGACCAAAGACATCCTTCCATTTGTTGCACTTTGGCTAGAAGGGCAAGATGAACGTTTTATACGTAAAGTTTTGAAAATCTTTGAGAATGCGGCAGTTGACAAGCGTTATTCTATTATGGATGCTGAAGAGGTTTTCTTAAAAACATCTTTTGAGGATAAAAACGCTATTTATGAGCGGGAATGTGTAAAGTTGGCTGAACAAAGCTTAGTCAAGGCTTTGAATAAGGCAAACTTACAATCTACAGATATTGACTATATTATTACCGTTTCTTGTACTGGTATTATGATACCATCTTTAGACGCTTTTCTAATAAACAGCCTAAAGATGAAGCAAGATATTGTACGCTTACCAGTTACTGAAATGGGTTGTGCCGCGGGTGTTTCTGGAATTATATATGCTAAGAACTTTTTAAAGGCTAACCGTAATAAAAGGGCTGCAGTTATTGCTGTAGAATCGCCAACAGCAACATTTCAATTAGAGGATTACTCTATGGTAAATATTGTAAGCGCTGCAATTTTTGGAGATGGTTGCGCCAGTGTTATTTTGTCTTCTCACGAAGATGAACAAGGTCCTGAAATTTTAGACGAGGCCATGTATCATTTCTATGATGCGGCTCATATGATGGGTTTTAAATTGCGAAATTCTGGCCTTCAAATGGTATTAGATCAGTCCGTACCACAGACTATTGCAGACCATTTTCCAAAAATTATTCATCCCTTTTTAGAACAGAATCATTTAACAATCGAAGACATTAATCATTTAGTATTTCATCCAGGTGGTAAAAAAATAGTACAGACTGTTGAAGATTTATTTGGAGATTTAGGGAAAAATATTGACGATACAAAAGAGGTATTGCGTCTATATGGCAATATGAGTAGTGCCACGGTTCTTTATGTTTTAGAACGGTTTATGGATAGAGATTTACCAAAAGGCGATAAGGGTTTAATGCTAAGCTTTGGTCCTGGATTTTCGGCACAGCGCATTTTATTAGAATGGTAATATGAAAGAATTTATAGAAAGAAATGAATGGGCTCTAATTTTAGGCGGCAGTAGTGGTCTTGGTTTGGCAACGGCTAAAAAACTAGCTCAACATGGCCTCAATATTTGCATTGTACATCGTAATCCTAGATTGCATCAGGAAGCTATTGCTAAAGAATTTGAAATCATTAAACAAGAAGGTGTTCAATTTCAATCCTTTAATGTTGATGCGTTTAAGCCAGACATTCGAAACCAAGTTATTAATGAATTGAAAGTATTGTTTGGAGAGACTCATAAAATCAAAACCTTAGTTCATAGTGTTGCTAAAGGCAATTTAAAACCCATGGTGTCTGATGAAAATAATGAACTTAAAACCGATGATTTCATGCTTACGATTCAAGCTATGGGTATAAGTTTATATGATTGGTTTAAATCGGTTTTTAATACGCGTTTATTTTCAAAGGATGCACGTATTATTAGTTTCACAAGCGAAGGAAATTCTAAGGCCTTGCAAAACTATGCCGCTGTTTCTGCAGCAAAAGTTACCCTTGAGGCCATTACAAGAAACATTGCTCTTGAGTTTGCACCACATGGAGTTAAAGCCAATTGTATTCAAGCTGGTGTTACAGACACAACCTCGCTGAGACTAATACCTGGAAGTGATAAAATTATAGCACAAAGTGAAAAGCGTAATCCTAACAAACGTTTAACGACGCCTGAGGATGTGGCTAATGCTGTTTATTTATTAATTAAGGATGAAGCTTCCTGGATTACAGGAGCGATTATTCCTGTAGATGGAGGTGAACATTTAAGATAATATGACTACAGAAGAACTCATTGATCTTTTACCATACCAAGACCCATTTCTTTTTGTAGACGAGATCGATGTGATTTCTGAAAATGCCGTTACGGGAAGTTATACTTTCAAGGAAGATGCCTTTTTTTATGAAGGACATTTTAAAAACAATCCAATCACACCTGGTGTTATACTCACAGAATGTATGGCACAAATCGGATTGGTATGTCTAGGTATTTATTTATTAGCAGATGAATTAAATAGTTCTAAACAACCACAAATAGCTTTAACCGCAAATCAAATGGATTTTTATTTACCCGTTTTGCCAGGTGAAAAAGTTACAGTAGTTTCTGAGAAAGTGGTGTTTCGGTTTAACAAATTAAAATGCAAAGTCAAAATGCTGAACAGTAAGGGAGGTTTAGTCGCACGAGGATTAATATCAGGAATGTTGAAGGTATGACGAAACGTGTTGTCATTACAGGTCTAGGTGTAGTTGCGCCAAATGGTGTGGGAATTGAAGCCTTTACAAGGGCTCTTAAAGATGGAACCTCAGGTATTTCATACCACCAAGAACTCAAGGACTTAAAGTTTTCATGTCAGATAGGAGGTATTCCCCCAGTTTCAGACGAATTAAAATCAAAGTATTTTACAGATCTACAATTACGTGGGTTTAATAGTTCTGGTATTTTATACGGATGCATTTCTGGAATTGACGCCTGGAAAGATGCTGGTTTTATTTTAAATAGAGACTCGAAACTGGACTATGACACAGGTCTCATCTTTGGAACGGGCACTTCAGGTGTGGAGAAATTTCGCGAAGCTATTTACAAATTAGATGACGGAAATGTAAGACGTTTAGGTAGTACAGTGGTATTACAAACCATGGCAAGTGGTGTTAGTGCGTATCTCAGTGGCATACTGGGATTAGGTAATCAGGTCACTACAAATTCGTCCGCGTGTTCTACGGGAACAGAGGCTTTATTATTGGGCTATGACAGAATACAAAATGGGAAAGCCAAGCGCATGTTAGTGGGAAGTTGCAGTGATCATGGTCCATATGTTTGGGGAGGTTTCGATGCTATGCGTGTTATGACTTATAAACATAATATGGAACCAGAGAAAGGGTCGCGACCAATGAGTGCTACAGCATCAGGATTTGTACCTGGTAGTGGCGCAGGCGCATTGGTTCTTGAATCTCTTGAAAGTGCTTTAGAACGCGGTGCTAAGATATATGCCGAGGTATTGGGTGGTGAAGTAAATTCTGGAGGACAGCGTAATGGAGGTACCTTAACAGCACCTAATGCCGAAGCCGTGAAGCGATGTATTTCTAAAGCTGTAGAGAATGCGAAAATTTCTAATGTCGAAGTTGATGTTATCAATGGACATCTTACTGCAACAACTAAAGATGCATTGGAAATTCAAAATTGGTCTGATGCCTTAAATAGAAGTGGTGAAGACTTTCCATATATAAACTCAACAAAGTCTTTAGTTGGCCATTGTTTGGCAGCTGCTGGTGCTATAGAATGTGTAGCAAGTATAATTCAGCTTAAAGAACAGTTTATTGCACCTAGCATCAATTGTGAAGATTTGCATCCCGACATTGAGAAATGGCTACACAGAGATAAGATACTACAGACAGCACAACAGTATGATTTTAATATAATTGCCAAGGCAAGTTTTGGCTTTGGAGATGTTAATGCTTGTATTTTATTTAAGCGATTTATAGCGTAACTTTACGACTAGTATCATTTGCTATGCTCATGTGTCACGCTGAGCTTTTTGAAATGTAACTGAAGCTTTTATAAAATTTAAATCAGATTTCTGTTTTCAGAATATTAATGCCATGACTAAAGACGACTTAATTGCTAAATTAAAAATTATTGTTGCACCGTACGTTCAAGACGAGGCTGCCTTCAAAACCCTTTCAGAAGATACAGATTTTGTAAGTGACCTAAAGATTAACTCAGCTAATTTGGTTGATATTATTTTAGATATTGAGGATGAGTTTGATATTCGTCTCGAAAATGAGGACATGGAACAAATGCTCGATGTTAAATCTGCAATGGCTATCGTAACAGCTAAACTGAATGGTTAATGGTAGGGAATGATATCATAGATATTGAATTAGCCAAATCACAATCAAACTGGACACGCGCAAGATATTTAGATAAATTATTCACTAAAGAAGAACAGGAATATATTATAACCGCTACTAATCCTTCAATAATGGTTTGGGCCTTATGGAGTATGAAGGAAGCTGCCTATAAACTTTATACACAATTACATCCAAGTCGATTTTATAATCCAAAATCATTTAACTGTAAACTTCAACAACCTCATCAAGTAATTTATAAAGATTTTCATTGCTATGTAAATACTCAAATTACTTCAGACTACGTTTTATCAGAAGCCCGTTTAGACAATTGTGATATGAACTCTATGGTAATTGAATTCCATACGCAAGCAAGTCAAAGTCATAGTCAGATTTTACATGAAAAACTGATTGATGTCATGTCTAATAGAAGCCATTACGATAGAACACCATTAGTACTACAAAAAGACTCATTTGGGATTCCAAAAATAAAGTATGGCCAAGAAGAAATTAATATAAGTTTATCTCATCATGGTAGATTCGGCACATATACATTCATATAAATATGGAAAGATTGAAAACACTTATACAATTTATTATAAAGTTTAGAATAGGCATTATTGCTATACTTGCCATTTTAATGGGTGTTTCTGGGTATCAAACGGCTACCAAGTTAAGTGTGGATAATTCATTAGGAATTTGGTTTTTAGAGGACGATCCAAGTTACAAGGCATATATTGATTTTCAGGAAAACTTTGGTTCTGACGAAATTTTCATTGTTATGCTTCCTGTGAATAACGCCATTGGTGAAGTAGAGGTTAACACTTTAAAAGTGTTACATCAAGATATTGAATCCTTACCTTATGTAAAAACTACGTTTAGTATTGCTAAGGCTAAATACCCCAATTACGCGAATGATAAAATTGTTTTCAGAGAATTTTATAGTTCAGAACGCAGTGATAAGGGCCTAAAGAACCTTTTCTCAAAACTACCCAATATCACTTCTCAATTAGTTACCAAGGATTACAAGAATCAATTTTTTTACATCCAAATGAATCCCACTCCAAATATTGAGGAGAAACGTCAGGATATTGAAGGCGACATTCGTTCAATTATAGAAATGAATTATGGGACGTATTATATAACTGGTCCTCCCGTTCTTAACGAGGCTTACAGCAAGGGTATTTATAAAGAAAGTTTAGTTTTTGGGGTGCTCACGGTTTTAGTTATTACGCTGATGCTACTATTTTTGCTCCCAAGTAAGCGTTACCTCATAGTGTCCTTATTATCGGTAGCAGTGCCAGTAAGTTTATTGTTTGGATTAATATCAAGCCTGGGATATGCCTTAAATATGATTTCTATGCTTATTCCCACCATCCTTATGGTGTATAGCGTTAGCGATGCTGTTCATGTTATTAATATATACCATAAAGAGGGTCTAAAGAACAAAGATTTATCAAAGGTTGAGCTATTAGCAATGACCATAACAAAGAGCTTTACACCTTGTTTTTATACCACTCTAACCACATTTGTAGGATATTTTGCCCTATACCTTTCTCCGCTTCCTGCATTCAAAAACATGGGGGTTTTTACTTGTATTGGTTTACTCCTAAGTTTCATTTTAGTTTATGTCATTACCATTATTGGATTTAGTTTTATGAATTTTAAGTTTGATAAAGCACAGCCTTTGTTACAATTAAAATGGATCAGCCAAACGGGAGCGATATGTTGGCTAAATAAATGTACCTCACGATATACAAATTCAATAATCATTGGATTTACATTAGTTTTATTATTTGGTATATACTCTGTCTTTAAGGTAAAAATTGATACGAATTCTAGAGATCTGTTGGCTGAAGGTTCTGCAAAGCAAGATTTAAGAACTGTGGAGGTGGAGCTAGGGGGAAGTAATCGATTACAACTTAATATTTCTTCTAAAGATGGAAGTACAGTTTTAAATCGAGGAGTCATTAAGCAGTTTGAGGAGTTTCAGAGAAAGTTGCAAGCCAATAAATTTATATCCAACCCTGTTTCAGTTGTCAACTTTAAAGCATTTTTAGAAAAACGAACTCCGGTTTTATTTCAGTCAAACCTCAATGAAAAGAAGCTTAAAAGTACGTTTGCTCAGGTAGAAAATGAGGATAATAACTTCTTTAAGTTATTTTCTAAGGACTTAAATACCGCAGGGTTTACCCTCACATTGAGAGAAATGAAAACTTCAGAATTAGAGCAGGTTTTAGAAGACATAGAGCAGGTATTTAAGACAACCCTAGATACTAAAAAGTATCAATTAAAAATAAATGGTTTTGCAGTGGTCTTTGCACAGCTCAATAATTTTATTTTAGAAACTCAGTTTAAGTCTTTTTTTGCTGCATTTTTTGTAGCGTTTATGTGTTTGTTAATATTTATTAAACGCTTAAGAACAACACTTTTAGTTCTCATTCCAAATATATTACCATTAGCACTATTGGCTATTTTAATGAGTTTGTTGGATATTCCTTTAGATGTTTCGACAGCTATGATTACACCAATTATGTTAGGTATTGCTATGGATGACACCATTCATTTAGTATATAAATATAGACGAAGCAAGACTTTATCTGGCTCACCCGAAGAGCGCATGGATAAAGCAATGCATTACACGGGTAGCGCATTATTTTCTACAACCATTGCTTTGGTAGGTGGTTTTTTAATTATTGCTTCAAGTGCAACACCATCAGTCACTGACTTCGGGATTTTGTGCGCTGTTACTGTAGCCATTGCATTAATAACAGATGTCTTTTATTTGCCTGCACTATTGAAGAAATTTGATAAATAATAATTTTTACGAAACAATTTTAAAAGGAATCTCTAGTCCTTTTTCAATTTTTTTATCGTGTTCTATGAAAATAGTTTGATTGTTATAATTAGCTTCAATCATCCAATTTTGACCATTAAAATACGACGATACAACTGTTGCCTTAAAGTCTGAATGATCTGTAATTTGTAATTGGTGCGCGTAAAATATATCATTTTTAATTAGAGAATATTCACCAAAGAACGAGGCTATCAATGGAGATTTTGGGTTGTTGAATAAATTTTTAGGGGTGTCTTTTGCAACTACCTTTTTATTATCTAATACAATCATCTGATCTGCAAATCCCAAAACATCGTTTTTATCATGAGATGCAACTAAACACGTTATATTTTTACCTTTTAAATAATTGAATACACTTCTTCTAAGTGATTGTTTTTTAAAATTATCGATATGGCTAAAAGGCTCATCTAGCAAAAGTATTTCAGGCTCCTTTGCTAATGCTCTTGCAATGGCAACACGTTGTTTTTGCCCACCGCTGAGATGTTTTACTTTAGTTTGAGCAAAGGCTTCTAACTCAACAACACTTATAAGTGCTTTAGTGCGTTCTTTTTTTTCTTCTGGGTAAAAACGAGAGAGAAATTTTCCAATATTCTCTTCAACAGTAGTATAAGGCATTAGATCAAATTCTTGGGACACATACTTCATAAAATCGTAGCCGATTATTAAATTAAATTTTGGACCCAGAATTTTTGTGTCTTTCCATAATATTTCCCCCTCCTCTAAATCGTATTCACCATAAATCAACTTCAACAAGGTGCTTTTACCAGAACCGCTTTCACCAATAATAGCCAGATTCTCGCCAGTATTAACATTGAAATTTAACTGATTAAGGACCTCAGTTTTAGCATATCCAAAAGAGAGATTTTTTATTTGAAGCATAGGCAAAAATACCATAAAAAAACCGCTTGAGTCATCAAGCGGTTTCAATATTAAGTTGAATTAAAATCTTATTTCCTAATAAATTTTCGTCTGACGCTTTTTCCGTTTGATTCTATTCTAAGGAAATAAACTCCACTTTGAAGGCTAGAAACATTAAGCTCGTTGTTTAAGAGTTGTTGATTGTAAACTTTTTTACCCGTAATGTCAAATACAGTTGCTATTTTTTGAGTAAGACTTGTTGCTGTTTTTATAACCAAAACATCATCAACTGGATTAGGATAAATAGATAAATCAGCCAAGGCCTCATCTTCAATACTCAATGGAGCAGATCCTTCAATAATGTTGTGTGTAGTATTAATACTTGGATTCACAACTTCATCAATAACACCTGATGGCCAATAAATTCTTATAGAAGTAATAGAAGTATTTGTTCCTATTCCAAAATGCGTAGTTAAAGAGCTCATAAACTCAAACCCTTCTCCACTTCTAACATCTCTAATTTGAGAACCAGAGGCAGTTGTTAATACAACTCTTGCTCCAATACCATTTATATTGCTGTAATTAGGGGTAATATGCCCCATTCCAATAGTATTTATTTTTACCCAATTGTTACTATTTCCTTGGTTATAATAAATGTTCCCGTTGTAATACGCATCAATAAAACCATCATTATTTAAATCACCAAAACTTCCATTTTTATAATCAATTTGATTTGGATCTGCATCCTCAAAAGTCATATCACCATTTCCATACATTATAGATCCATTACTTATAATATCTAGATTACCATCATTATCAATATCAAAACTCGAGCTTTCCCAACCCGTTGGGGCAGATATTCCTGCACCACTAGTTTCATCGGTAAACATCCAGTCGTTGTTTGGATTTCCATCATCGCTGAAGCCATTGTTTTCCATTAATTTATGTGTTCCAGAACTTGCTCCAACAAAGACATCCATATCACCGTCATTGTCAAAATCTCCCCAAGAAGAAGACCAAGTTTGCATTGGGTCGGCTAGGCCAATATCTGCAGCATTTTCAGTGAACGTACCATCCCCATTATTAGTGTACATAATATTTGTTCTTCGTTCCTCAGAACCTCCGCATTTTGCTACAAATAAATCAACATTTCCATCATTGTTATAATCGATCCAAATCGACCCATAATCACCACCAGACGGGAAATTTCCGAGCTCATAAGGTGCCCCTGGTGTAATATCGGATTGATAATAGGTAAAATTACCAGAACCGTCATTAATAAAGTAGACATTGGGCTCAACATCATGGCAAACAAAGGCGTCTAAATTTCCGTCATTGTTAATATCAATGAAATTAGACCGTTGTGAAAACACATAATCTGTGGTTGAATATTTAGTAAAGCTTGAGCCATCATTACTTGCTTTCATAAAAGTAACTCCACTTCCTGCACCATACAATAAATCTGTTTTACCATTCGCGTCAAAATCTGCCGCAGCCATACTCCATGTTGGCAGATAGTCTGCATTTGGTGTAGCTACATTAATATTGGTAAATGATCCATCAGGATTTTGCTGCTTTATATTAATATTTGTTGAAGATACTCCTACAATGTCGTCTAAGAAATCTCCATTCATGTCTACAATTGCTAAATCATATCCACCAACAGAAATAGGTTGTTGCGTAAAGTTAATTCTTGATGGCGTTTGTGTTGTGAAGGTAAAAGCTCCACTATAATTCGAAGTTTCACCTGTGCAAATAGATTGCACATAAAAGTCATAGCTTGTGCTTGAAGAAAGTCCTGTCAAATTATATGAAGTACTTGAAAGATTAGCAACTAAATTTCCAGTTCCTAGAATAAATCCAGTTGGTCCCCATTCTAGATTCCATTCTGTAGCAATTCCATTTTCAGTCCAGTTTAAGTTTGCAGAATCTAAACCAACTGTAGCGTTCAAGTTATTCGGTGAAGGACAACTAGCACCTTCTTCGATACAAATGTCAGCAGAACCAGATTGTTGATCCCTCCAAATAACTGCATAATAGGTTTGGCCTGGCGTTAGCCCTCCAATTAACCCTGAATTATCACCTGAATTAAATCCATTATTGGTACAATTAGATACAGATGCTCCACCGCAAGAGTCATAAACTTCTAAACCTATGCCACTGGCAGCACCGCTAAAATTGAATACTACGGAACCAATAGTTGGAGCAGTAAAACTTAAAAAGAAACCATAATTTCCAACAGCGTCACAAGTAGGGTTTTCGTTATTAGCATCAATATCTGTAGCAATAGAAAAGTCGAACGATGTTGGTGTAGCAACACTACAATCTGATTCCACATTTATACTTAAAGCCGATCCGCATGTGCCACCAGCCGCGGCAGTAACAAAACTAAAAGGGCCTGCAAAAGTAGATAGATCACCTCCGCCACAATCTGATGGAACAAAAAACTCATAAGCGACACCTTGAGTAAGTCCAGACAGATTATAA
>NZ_JABSST010000043.1 GCF_013213975.1 Winogradskyella sp. | reverse complement strand
ATCGAGCTCCATTAACATCCTTCCCAAAAACAAATAGTCCTATTAGAGCTAGTATTGCTACTATATAAATGATACTTGCAAACCGTTCATAAAACTTAGCTTCAAATGAGAGTATTAGAACTATTAAAACTAGCGCTAATCCAATAAAAATAAGTTGTTTGCCATAGAGTTGTGAAGTGTCTAAATAATTGGTAATTTCTCCTAAATGAGAGGCAGACAATATATTGATATAGCCAAATCCAACTAAAGCTAAAAATAGAAGTATTGTAATCCAATCGAATTTAAATCGCCTTTGGTTTTCTCTTAGCATAATCTATAACTTGGGGATGGCTGCTTTTAACTGTAGTAATTTTTGAAAGTCCTTTTCATCTATAGCCTCAAGGGTAGTTTGTCTGTTAATTCCAAAAGGTTCCCCAGAAAATGGCTTATTATACTCGTGTTCTAAGGAGTGCCTCAGTACAAAATTTTCCATATCGGTCCTTGAAATTTCTCCTTTTAGATAATATTCAATCATTAAACTTGCCATACGTCCAGCGAATCGACTTCCAAAATATCCATTTTCAACAAATACAGCTATGGCAATTTTTGGATCATCCTTTGGTGCAAAAGCAACAAAAATAGAATGGTCTGTTAATTGTGTTTTAACACTATCAATTATGGCAAAATTTTCAGCGGTTCCTGTCTTTCCGCATATTTCAATGCCTTTGACCTGCAGCATATCTGCTGTGCCTTTGTTGTAAACATCATACATTCCTTGAATCACAGGTTTAAAATGCTGCTTATCAATCGTTGTGTACTTTGGTGTGGTAAATTTTGAAGGTATGGTATCTTCTTCTATATTTTTTATAATGTGCGGGGTGTAAAAATATCCACGATTACCAATCGCTGCGGCCATATTTGCTAATTGTATTGGTGTTGCTAATACTTCTCCTTGTCCAATTGCATTTGATAGCGTGAACGTAGTATACCATTTGTTTTCACCGTAGGCTCTGTTATACGTATTAGCAGTAGGGACTTTTCCTGGTTGTCCTACTGAAAGGTCATTATTTAGGTAGTTTCCAAGTCCAAAACTTTTAATATGCTTGCTCCAATTGTCCATTCCTTCCGCAGGGGAATCATATTTATCCATGATTCTTCTATAAACATTGGCAAAATATGCATTACAAGATTCGTATATGCCGATGTTCATATTTGCTGGACTGCGGTGTGCATGGCATCCCATTTTTCTATTTCCGTATCGGTAGCCCATAGAGCAACTAAAGCGATCATTTTTGGTAACCACACCTTCTTGTAAAGCAATTAATGCATTAAGTGTTTTAAAAGGGGATCCAGGGGGATACATGGCTTGAAGTCCTCTGTCAAAAAGAGGTTTCGCTATACTATCTCGGTAGAGTTTATTGAAATTTCTAGAACGGTTTCTTCCAACTAATAAATTAGGATTATAGGAAGGTCCAGAAACCATGGCTAAGATTTCACCTGAGCTTGGTTCAATGGCAACAATGCCCCCGCGTTTGTTGGTCATTAATATTTCACCATAGGCTTGGAGTTTTGAATCTATGGTTAAGGTTATGTCTTTACCTGCCTTTGGTAGTGTATCATATATTCCTTCTTTGTATGGACCGATGTTTTTATTAAATCGATCTTTTTGAATAAATCTAATTCCTTTAACTCCGCGTAAGGTCGTTTCGTAAGTTTTTTCAACACCTTGCTTCCCAATTAAATCCCCAAGTTTATAATAAGGTTGTTTTTTGATAATAGATCTGTTTACTTCTCCTATATCACCTAAAACATTCGCCCCAATTGATGTTTGATAAGATCGTAAAGATCGTTTTTGAATATAGAACCCAACGTATTTACGCATTTTTTCTTGAAGAATGGCGTAGTCATTTTTGGACAACTGTACAACAAAAGGGGAGGGTAAGCGCGATGAATAATTTTTAGCCCGATCTAATTTTTTAGTATAGTCTTCCCTAGTGATTTTTAATAAACGGCAAAACTCATTTAAATCTCCCTCACTTAGTGCTTCGACATCTCTAGGAATAACCATAACATCGTATGAAGGTTGATTGGCGACTAAAAGAGTGCCATTTCGATCATAAACATAGCCGCGTTTAGGATAGGTAAATTCTTTTTTAATAGCACTATCTTCAAAGATATTGTAATCGTAACCTCTATAAATCTGTAGATAAAATAAGCGTGCTATAAAGACAAGGCCTACTAATACAACAACAGTTAGAAGTAATAACTTTCTCATTTTTTATTTCGGCTAAATAAAATGATAATTATAAGACTTAAGATAATAGTAAAAATACTAGAAAATAATGTCTTCTTTAAAATTAGAAGTATACTTGAAATGTTAAATATTTCTAGGGAAAAGAGAATTAAATGATGAGGTAATGTTCCTAAAATGAGGTATGTAATTAGGCTTCCAGGTTCAGTATTCCTAAACTTTACGCTTTGATGCTCATACAAGGTTCCAAAAGATGATTTGAGCAAAATAGGTCTAATATATGCTAAGGAAACTGCCGCTGCAGCATGAACTCCACCTGAGTCGGAAAAAATATCAATGAGTAGACCTAATAAAAAACTTGTAAGTAATAAAATCATTCGATTTTTTCTAATTGGAAAAAGAAATATGAATAGGATATATATGTATGGGTTAATAAAACCAAAAAAGTTTATGTTATTGCAAATAATCACTTGTGCCAGAAGTAACAGAATAAACCGAATACTATTTGAGAGTGTAACACTATTCATCTATGCTGCTTTCAAGATTTATTATCTCATTTTTATCAAGATGTTCTATAATATAGATGCTTCTGATATTAGTCATGTCATTAAACAGCTTCACTTGTAAAGTGTAGGTGTCTCCAGAGATATCAGTTTCAAAACTTTCAATCGTTCCAATGCTAATTCCTTTGGGAAAAATAGCAGACTCTCCACCGGTTTCGATTGTGTCACCTACCTTTACAGGGGCAAAAGTTGAAATATCTTCAAGTTGTGTAATGAAAGGTGAATTTCCATCCCATGTTAACGACCCTTTGTGATCTGAGGACTTAAGCTTCGCATTAATTCTACTTTTTTTGTTTAAAATAGAAAGGACAGTGGCATAGTTGTCTGACGTGTTATCAACAATACCAACGATACCTTTAGATGTTATAACACCAAAATCTTGCTTAATACTATCCTTGTTACCCTTGTTAATTGTGAGGTAATTGTTCGTGCGTGAATAGCTGTTTTTAAATATTTCGGCAATCGTTATGCGGTATTTTTTCTCTGAGAGTATTGTGTCAATACCAGATGTATGTGATGCATTTGAATTATTTAGTAACCGCTCTCTTAGTCGTTTGTTCTCTTCAGCTAATATTTTATTTTCTTTTTCAAGGTCAAAGTACTTATCTATGGAACTCACAGTGCTATAAACCCCACCAGACAGTACATTGGCAGAGTTAATAAATTTACTTCTGTGGTATGAATGTGATTGAATAGTTAAGGCTAAAGCAACACTAAAAAGCAATAAAAACAACAGAAATGTTTTGTTTCGAATAACAAAATTTATGATTTGTTGCATTAATTACCTTTTTATTTTATCAATACGCTTTTGTATTTAGAAAGATTTTTAAGAACAATTCCTGTTCCTCTCACTACTGCTCTTAAAGGGTCTTCAGCAATATAAACTGGTAAATCCGTTTTTTGAGATAATCGCTTATCCAAGCCTCTTAACATAGATCCACCACCTGCTAAGTAAATTCCTGTGTTATAAATATCAGCTGCTAATTCTGGTGGTGTTTGAGAAAGTGTCTCCATTACAGAGTCTTCAATTCTTAAAATAGATTTATCCAGAGCTTTTGCTATTTCGCGATAAGAAATATTGACCTGCTTAGGTTTACCAGTCAGAAGGTCACGTCCTTGGACGCTCATGTCTTCAGGTGGTAGTTCTAAATCTTCTGTAGCAGCACCAATTTGTATTTTAATCTTCTCTGCTGTTCGATCTCCAACATATAAGTTGTGCTGAGTACGCATATAGTATATGATATCGTTAGTAAAGACATCACCAGCAACTTTAACCGATTTATCACATACAATTCCTCCAAGTGCAATTACAGCGATTTCAGTAGTTCCGCCACCAATGTCAACAATCATATTTCCTTTAGGTTGCATAATATCAACGCCAATACCTATAGCAGCAGCCATGGGTTCGTGGATGAGATAAACCTCTTTTCCATTGACACGTTCACATGATTCCTTTACGGCACGCATTTCAACTTCTGTAATTCCTGATGGAATACAAACAACCATTCTTAATGCTGGATTAAAGAATTTCTTTTTTAGCGCGGGTATATTTTTAATGAATAAACTAATCATTTGCTCCGAAGCATCAAAATCTGCAATAACTCCATCTTTCAATGGTCGAATTGTTTTGATGTTTTCGTGTGTTTTTCCTTGCATCATATTAGCCTCTTTACCAACGGCAATGATTTTTCCGCTAATTCGGTCTCTGGCTACAATAGAAGGATTATCAACCACAACTTTATCGTTGTGTATGATTAAGGTGTTTGCTGTTCCTAAATCTATGGCTATTTCTTCTGTCAGGAAATCAAAAAATCCCATGCGCTACTCTTAAATTATTTGGGTTAGTTAGTCAAATTTTATGACTAAGCGTAAATGTACTAAATTATACGTTATATCTAACCTTATAGATATCTATTACCTATTTTTTTTACAGTATAATTAGGTTAAGAAATAGTGTTCTTCCCTACATGTGATTAGTTAGATTCTGAAATTCTAACAAATCATAGAATTATTCATTCTTTTTTACCTGATTTTCAATTCAATAAAGTCTTTTTGTTGTTCTGTTAGCTGTCTAACATTTTTAGTAAGCGGTGACCGGTAATTTTAGCTATCGAATAAAATAAATTAAAAAGATGAAGCAAAAGTTACAATTTAGAACAGTAATGAAAAGCCTATTGGCCTTATCATTATTTTTTGCAGGATATTTTGAGCTATCAGCTCAAGGTGTAACAGTTACCAGTGTGAACCCTGCGACCGACGTTTTAACGATTACTAATATGGGATATTCTCTGGTAAATCTAGATAATTATTGGCTCTGCTTAGGTCCTGGTACCAATGAAAGGGTTGGAGCTGTTATGCCTATAAGTGGTGATTTTATATTAATGGAGAATGAATCTGTTACATTATCTTGTGCTGTTACAGCGTCAGATGATGGTTTAAGCTTATTCAGTATAAATAGTTTTAGTTCTTTGGACCCAAACGTTTTAGTGTCCTATGTACAATGGGGAGCGGCAAACCATTCAAGAGTTGGACAAGCTGTAACTGCAGGACGATGGGATAATGCATTATGGCAATGGTTCATATACAAAGGCTACAGGTGGTTCAGCTGCTGCATGGGCAGTTTGCCATTTTGAAGGTGGTGCAATTCAAATTGCAGGGACAACAGACAACACAGTAGAGATTTGTGTTGGTGAAGGCACTGATGATTTAATTGAAGTAGAGTTTGTAGACATGAGTGTCTTATCTGGCGATAACTCAACATGGGTAATCACAGACCAAGCTACAGGAAATATTTTAGGATTACCAGCCACGCAACCGGCAGGAGGATTTAATTTAGAAGGAGCTCCAACAGGAGTGTGTGATATCTGGTACTTAAGATACACAGGTTATTGGATTAGGCGCAGCCACAAACGTCTCTGACTTATTAGGGTGTTATGATTTTTCAAACCCAATTTCTGTAACAAGATTAACGGGAACTGCCTGTGATGCTTTAAGTATTGATGAGTTTGATTTGAGTTTTGATGTTAATATTTATCCAAATCCATCAAGAGGTATTGTTAATATTAGTTATTCAGGAACAAGCGCTATAGATGTTGAAATTGAAGTGATTGATACTTTAGGAAAGCAAGTTTATGCATTAAGTGCCGTCATAGACAATGAAGCTACTATTGATATGAGTAATATGTCAAATGGGACTTATTTTATAAATATCATCGAAGCAGAAATTGGAAGTAGAATTGTAAAACGAGTTATTAAAAACTGATTAAAAGCTCGTGGTTTATTGGTTTAAATAAAAAGGGCATCGTTACAATGCCCTTTTTTAGTTTCCTTAAGTAAATTATAAGCCTTTTAATGTTAATGTTTAAAATGACGTATACCTGTAAAGACCATGGCAACATTATTATCGTTACAATAGTTAATACTTAATTCATCTTTTATTGATCCACCGGGCTGAATAACAGCAGTAATGCCAGCGTTGTCAGCAATTTCTACACAATCTGGAAATGGAAAAAATGCATCACTAGCCATTACAGCTCCATTTAAATCAAAATTGAATGATTTTGCTTTATGAATGGCTTGATTTAGTGCATCAACCCGACTCGTTTGTCCGGTTCCGCTAGCGCAAAGCTGCTTATTTTTAGCCAATACTATGGTATTGGATTTTGTATGTTTACATAATTTAGAAGCAAATATTAAATCCTCTAATTCACTCTTAGTAGGTACCGTATTCGTAACTGTGGTCAGATCATCTAAACTATCAGTTTTTGCATCTTTATCTTGAACCAGAGCACCGTTTAAGCATGTTCTTACTGTAGTTTTGGGTAATTCAACATCATTTAAAATTAATAATATTCTGTTCTTTTTACCTTTTAAAATTTCAAGAGCATCGTCACTAAAAGAAGGTGCAATCACAACTTCACAGAACAGTTTATGAATTTCGGTAGCAGTGGCTTCATCGATTTCGGTATTACTAATTAAAATACCACCAAATGCCGAGACCGGATCACCTGCCAAAGCATCTACATAAGCTTGATGAATGGTATCTCTCTGAGCGAAACCACAAGCGTTATTGTGCTTAAGAATAGCGAAAGTTGGGTCTTCACCTTTAAATTCTAAAATAAGATTTACCGCGGCATCAACATCCAATAGATTATTATAACTTAAATCCTTACCATGGAGTTTGGTAAACATTGCTGCAAAATCACCAAAGAAGAATCCTTTTTGATGTGGGTTTTCACCATAACGTAAGACCTTGCCTTTAGTTTCACTTATTTTAAGAGCAGCTATATCATGCTTGCTATTAAAATAATTAAATATAGCAGAATCGTAATGTGAAGACACATTAAATGCTTTTGCTGCAAATAATTTTCTGTCCTCTTCAGAAGTTTCACCTTGTTTGGTTTCAAGTAATTTTAAAAATTCTGAATAATCTTCAACCGAAGATACGCATGTAACATCGGCATAATTTTTTGCTGCAGCTCTGATTAATGATATACCGCCAATATCTATTTTTTCAATAATATCCTGATTACTAGCTCCTGAAGCAACTGTTCTTTCAAATGGATAAAGATCCACAATTACCAAATCAATTTGAGGGATTTCAAATTCTGCTAATTCAGTTGCATCCCCATCATGATCTTGACGATTTAAAATACCTCCAAATACTTTTGGGTGTAATGTTTTAACACGACCTCCCAGAATAGATGGGTATGAAGTAACCTCTTCAACAGGTACGACATCTATGCCTAAATCTTTTATAAATTTCTCAGTCCCACCTGTAGAATAGATGGTGATGTTTAAATCATTTAGTTTTTTTACAATTGGCTCTAATCCGTCTTTACTAAATACAGATATCAGTGCTGAGGATATCGTTTTGTTATTCATAGTGTTGTGTTGTGATTTAAAGCTGCAAAAATAAGGATATTAACCAGTAAGTTCTAAGTAGATATGGTACTTTATTTAAGTTTTTTGTAACAATAAATTGTTGAAAACGTCCTATCTTTAAATTGTTTTAAAACAGCCAACCTATGCTAGTCTATTTGCGAGTTTTTAGAGAGAGCTTTTCATTTGCTTTAAATGCACTGAGAAATAATAAACTACGTACGTTTTTATCCCTTCTTGGTGTTACGGTTGGGATATTTTCGATAATAGCAGTTTTGGCTGCAGTTGACTCATTAGATAGAAATATTCGCGAGAATCTAGAAGGTATAGACTCAAATACCACATATGTCACACATTTTTCGTTTGGACCAACAGACGTGCCTAAATGGAAGCGTGAAAATTTTGAGCCAATGCAATATGAAGATTACAAATTCATAAGTAGAAATGTTCCTGGAATTGAGACGGCAGCTTATGGATGGTTTGGAGCACAAGAAACAATTCGTTATGAAGGCGAAACAGTCTCAAATGTTGATGTTAATTTATCGACATACGGTATTTATGATATATCCAATTTAGATATAGAATTGGGGAGATTTTATTCTGAAGTAGAGTCGGTGTCAGGATCTCCAGTTATTGTATTGGGTTATAAAATTTCAGAGAGCTTATTTGGAAAATCCAACCCTGTCGGAAAACAGGTTAGAATGTATGGCCGAAAACTTACTGTTATTGGTGTTCTAAAAAAAGTGGGTGCTAGTACTATTGGAGATTCGCCAGATGAACAAGTATTTATACCGGTAAATTTTGTAAGAAAGTTTAAAAGCACAAAACGAAGAGGTCAATTTTTAGCAGTAATCTTAAAGCCAAAAAGTGATATCGATATGGGTGCTTTTGAGAGTCAATTAAAGCAAAAATTCAGAGTTTATCGTGGTTTAAAGGTAGACGAAGATGATGACTTTTTTATTTCTAGGTTTTCTGGTTTTGTAACTGTAATAGAGTCCCTTATCGGGAGTCTTAATGTAATAGGGTGGATAATAAGTGGTTTCTCTTTGTTGGTAGGAGGCTTTGGAATTGCTAACATTATGTTTGTTAGCGTTAAAGAACGCACTAATCTTATCGGTATTCAAAAATCTTTAGGTGCTAAAAACCGTTTTATCTTATTCCAGTTTTTGTTTGAAGCTGTGATCTTAGCTGTAGTAGGTGGTTTAATTGGACTTGTTCTTGTTTGGATTATCGCCAAAATTATGAATGGTGTTGTGGGGGAGGATTTTGAATTTGTGCTGTCGTTTGGGAATATGTTTTTAGGATTTGCCTTATCAAGTTTTATTGGTCTAATTTCGGGTGTCATCCCGGCTATTTCTGCTTCAAAACTTGATCCTGTGGAGGCTATTAGAACAGGAATGTAAATTGTTTAGATGAAACGCTTTTTAAAATACTTTATTAGCATTTCTTTAGTCTTAATCCTGTTTTCCTTAATCTATTTAAGTTCTAATGAAATTGTAGGATTCAACAAAACCGTGAATTGGGCTTGGGATCTCAGTAATTTTAATTATTGGATCATTCTTATTACTTATACCTTATTGCTTTTAATAATGCTGAGTATTATTGCATTATCATTACTTAAAATAAAAGATATTCTTAATAAAAAGGTTAGATAATTTCCGCTACTTCTTTGCAAACAAATTCTAAAAATCGTTCATCTGCTTCTGTAAAGGGGTCTGGAGTATTTGAGTCTATATCTATTTGTCCTATGTTTTCGCCATTTACAAAAATTGGAATTACAATTTCTGCTTTAACCGTAATACTGCAGGCGATATAGTTATCCTGAGCAGAAACATCAGGCACAACAAAGTTTTGATTGCTTACCGCCACTTGTCCACAAATGCCCTTTCCAAAAGGAATGATAGTATGGTCTGTGGGTTCACCAACATATGGGCCAAGTTTTAATTCGTCTTTGTCACCATTTTTAAAGTAAAAGCCAACCCAGTTGTAATATTGGATATTTGCTTCTAAAACTTCACAAATTTTATAAAGACGCTCGTCTACTGCTACATCGAGTTGATTTACTATGGATTTAATTTCAGGTTTTAAAGATGTTAAAAGCTCCATGAATAACTAATTTTTTGGCAAAAATATCCAATTGATTGAATTATAAATTACGGTTTTCATAAATTTAACAGCAATCAGATTAATATAAAACAAACTGAGAGAATTAATAACAAAATATAAACTGGTCATTCGATTCATAATCACATTTTTAGCTGTTTATGGAATGCTAACTGTAGGACATCATTTATACTTGAGTTTTTCTGATGGTTCTAAGTTTTATCCCGATTATATGACCAATTTAGTCGCAAGACAAACCAATACATTACTTAATGGTATTGGATATGAGGCCAGTGTTTTACCACATCCAGATGAAGCTTCTATGAAAATTATTATAAATGGAAAGTATGTTGCTCGAGTAATTGAAGGTTGTAATGCCTTAAGCATTATTATTCTCTTTCTGTCCTTCATTATCGCATTTTCTGGAAAATTTAAAACTACCGTTTTGTACTGCTTTGCTGGTGCAATTATTCTTTATGCCTTCAATTTAATTAGGATAGTTATTTTATCTGCAGGATTATATCATTACCCATGGAGACGTGAAATTTTACATAATGTTATTTTTCCAATGCTCATCTACGGAACAGTCTTTTTATTATGGATGTTCTGGGTTAATCGTTTTTCAAAATCTTTGAAGTCTAATGCCTAAGTTAACACGTTACATATTAGTATTTATTTTAATCTTGGTATTAATAGCTATCCGTGGTTTTGAGGGTGTTTTGTTTTACGATCCATATCTTACATTCTTTGAGAATGACTATTTATACATCGATAACCCAAGACGCGAGGTCGCTAAATTAGTTCTCTTTACAAGTTTAAGATATTTACTCAATACGCTTGCATCTTTAGGAATTCTCTATCTTATTTACAATGATAAGATTATGATTAAATTCTCTGTTGTTTTATATGCATTGGCTTATGTTTTACTCTTAATTCCGTTTTTGTATTTTGTAATTAATCCACGACAAGAAGACTATTATTTGTTCTTTAATGTGCGTAGGTTTTTAATACAACCAATTGGTTTAATTCTATTATTACCAGCGTTTTACTACTATAAACTCAACCGTTAAGATTTCTTTAATTTTCTTTTTAATTTTTGAAAATTTATACCTTTGCAATGTGAAACCTAAAATGTCGCATAGAATTACCTCAGTGTTAATGGCGCTAATTGTGCTTGTCTCTACATTATCCTTAACTGTGGAAAAGCATTTTTGCGGCGATATTTTAGTCGATGTAGCCATTTTTTCTCAAAGCAATAAGTGCGGCATGGAGATGGCTGTTATGGATTCGGGCAAAGCTATAAAATCTAAAGGTTGCTGTAAAGACGAGGTCAATATTATTCAGGGGCAGGATGATCTACTTGCTAAATCTATGGATGATCTTGAAGGGCTTCAAAAACAATTAATAGTTGCCTTTACCCATACCTATTTTCAACTTTTTGAAGATATAACTGAACCTGAAGTATCTTATCAAGATTATAATCCCCCCAGGATAATTCAAGACATACAGGTCTTACACGAGACATTTCTAATTTGATTTAGTATAACTTTTGGCTATTTGCGTACAGCAAATGTGCGCTATTTGTTATACTTATAAATCAAATAAATGAAAACATATATTATAATTTTTTTAATATTCTTTACGCTTTTTGCATCTGCGCAAGAACAACTAACAGGCATTGTGTTAGAAGCTAATGGCACAAATCAATCACCATTGCCTGGCGCCAATGTGTATTGGCTTGGGTCTTCGGTTGGTGGCATTACCAATGAAGATGGAACTTTTTCTATTCCTTATAAATTTTCTTATGAGAAATTAGTAATTAGCTATGTTGGTTTTAAAACAGATACGATATCGGTTGCAGAAAACCGTTATATAAAACATGTTTTACAACCTGCTGATGAGTTAGATACAGTAACTTTAACCTCTCGAAAGAATGCAACTTCTAGGTCTTATTTAAAAGCCACTAATACCTTATTTGTTAGTAGTGATGAACTATTAAAAGCAGCCTGCTGTAATTTATCAGAAAGTTTTGAAACCAATCCTTCAATTGATGTGAACTTTGCAGATGCAGTTACAGGTAATAAGCAGATTAAAATGCTTGGATTAAATTCTCCATACGTATTAATTGCTACTGAGAATATTCCAGCTGTTAGAGGAGCATCTCAAGCTCATGGACTAAGTTTTATTCCTGGGACATGGGTAGAGAGTATTCAAATTACAAAAGGAGCTGGGAGTGTTGTTAACGGCTTTGAGAGTATTGCAGGACAGATTAATGCAGAATTAGTGAAACCCGCTACTGATGATAGGTTATTTGTGAATGCTTATGGTTCACTAAATGGTCGTTTAGAATTAAATACGCATTTTAATCAAAAGATTTCGGATAAATGGAATACAGGAATTTATGTTCATGGAAATGTCAGGAATCAAAAATTTGATAGAAATGATGACAGTTTTTTGGATGTGCCACTTAAGGAACAGATAAATGTTATGAATCGTTGGCAGTATACCAACGGAGAAAAAGGAATCGTAAGTTTTATTAGTCTGAGATATTTAAATGAAAATGTGCAGTCGGGTCAGATAGATTTTAATCCATCAAGAGACCGAGGAACCACTAATTTTTGGGGAAGTGAAATCGATACAGACCGATTTGAAGTCATGACTAAACTGGGATATGTTAATCCTGAAATACCACATCAAAGTTTAGGATTACAATCGGCATTTAGTTATCATAATCAAGTGTCTTATTTTGGACTTAATGCATATAACATAAAGCACAATAGTTTTTACTCCAACCTTGTCTATAATAGTATCATTTCAGATTCTCGCCATAAGATTAAAACAGGAGTGAGTTTTACGTATGATCAATATGACGAATTAGTAAATACGACTGATTTTGAGCGTATCGAAAATTCAGTTGGTGCATTCTTTGAATATGCTTACGATGATTTGGATAAAGTAACCTTAACGGCTGGTGTAAGAGCCGATCTGCATAATCGTCTTGGATTTTTTATCACTCCACGATTACATGTGCGTTACACTCCATGGGAAAAGTCAGCATTTAGAGCATCAGTAGGAAGAGGAAAACGAAGTGCTAATATTTTTGCAGAAAACCAGAATTTATTTTCGAGCTCAAGACAAATTAACATTCTTAATTCAGGTGGAAAAATCTATGGACTTAATCCTGAAATTGCATGGAATTATGGTTTGAGCTATCTACAAGGCTTTAATTTATTTAACCGTAAAGCTGATGTTACTTTTGATTTTTATAGAACTGAGTTTCAAAATCAGGTCGTCGTCGATTGGGAAAATCCTTTTGAAATCAATTTTTATAATCTGGAAGGTGAAAGTTATGCCAATAGTTTTCAAGTCGAGTTTAACTATAATGCTTTTGAAGGTTTTGACCTAAGAACGGCATATAAATACTATGACATTAAAACCGACTATAATTCGGGAAAATTAGAGAAACCCTTAATACCAAAAAACCGTTTATTTGCTAATGCAGCTTATGAGACTAAGGAGCAAGATAATGGAAGTCAATGGAAATTTGATGTGACTTATAATTGGGTTGATGCCCAACGATTTCCTAGTACTGAATTAAGTTCACCTGAGTTTCAACTTG
Organism: Winogradskyella sp.; assembly: GCF_013213975.1. GTDB lineage: Bacteria > Bacteroidota > Bacteroidia > Flavobacteriales > Flavobacteriaceae > Winogradskyella. The sequence goes on along the minus strand of NZ_JABSST010000043.1, from coordinate 16,649 downwards.
ATGAATTTTCGCCAACAGTTGGAACGATAAATTTTCAAATTACCAAGGTGTTTTCACCGAGCTTTGAATTGTATTTAGGTGGTGAAAATGTAACTGATGTTAGGCAAACGAATCCTATTATTAGTTCTGATAATCCTTTTGGATCTAATTTTGATAGTAATTTTGTGTATGGTCCAATTTTTGGAAGTATGTATTACGCTGGATTACGGTATAGAATACAATAAAACGTTATATAATGAAAAAAGTACTTTTAATTATTACAGTAGTATTATCGAGTATATCATTTGCTCAAAATAAGAATGCTAAGGCTAGAATGGAGGTTGATGGTGTTTGTGGTATGTGTAAAGCGCGTATTGAAAAAGCAGCCATTCGTGCCAAGGGAGTAAAATCTGCGGTGTGGAATGTTGATACTCATGTGCTAAAACTTATTTATGATGAGCGTAAAACTGATTTAAAATCAATTGCTCAGAAATTAGCAGATGCTGGTCATGATACTAGAGCTATCAAAGCTACTGATGAAGCTTATGAAGCTATTCATCCTTGTTGCAAGTATAGGAGCAAGGATGTCATTGAGGCGCGTGAAGGAGAAAAGAAAAAATCAGACAATAAAAACTAAACAAAAGCCTGAATCTAGATTCAGGCTTTTTCATTTGAAATTTTAAAAATACGACCACTACCTTCTATACCATACTGTGTTGCGATTTCTTTAAACATTAACGAACCTCTTAAAGCTTGTATCATTTTTTTAAAGAATCTTTATTCGTAAACTGGGATTCCTCTTTTGTATGAAGTCGTGATGGGTATTGTAAATAAAGCAATTGCCCAAGTTATCCTTATTAGTACTTTCTTAAGCTTTTTAAGCGTCGCATAATAGTATATAGTTAAGGTCATGATGTTCTTTGCTTTATTGATCCTAAATCATCAAATGTTATTTTCATTAAACCTTTTTCTTTTAATACGGTCTAAGCTAGTGAAGAGTAAATTAAATAAGCAGAGCATCTTTTTTTTAAACTTGAATGTTGCCCAGTTTAATGTACTAAATCATAGAAAAACTCTGCCTAACTTCATAATTCTGGTCTAAATGAAAAATGTTCTAATAGCTTTAAGTTGTGTTATGATTATGGGCTGTGTCTCTGATAATTCTGGTATGATAAATGCGGATGATGATAATGTCGTTGACAATGGAAATGGAACAACTGTTAACTTATCGGACTATTTTAGTATAGATTTTAATGATCTTAATAATTATGAAAATCAAGATATTCCTGATTATATTCAAGAAGATAATTCGCCAAATGGAAATCAGATTTCTGATGAAGGTGCAACTTTAGGACGGATTTTATTTTACGACAATAAGATGTCTGAAAATAATTCAGTCGCTTGCGCAAGTTGTCATAAACAAGCCTTTGCCTTTGGCGATAACGAGATTGTAAGTATAGGAGCGAATGGCTTAACGGGTAGGCATTCTATGCGATTAATTAATGCCCGATTTGGCGATGAGACTAATTTCTTTTGGGATGAAAGAGCAAATTCTTTAGAAGCGCAAACAACGATGCCAATAAGAGATCATGCAGAAATGGGCTTTAGTGGGGAGAATGGTGCTCCAGATTTTGACGACTTAATCAATAGACTTGAAGCAATTGAGTATTATCCAGAATTATTTACTAGAGCTTTCGGTACCGAAGTAATAACAGAAGCAAGGATACAGAATGCCTTGGCACAATTTATTAGAAGTATCCAGTCGTTTGATAGTAAATACGATGAGGGTAGGGCAGTGGTAAACAGCCAAAATCAACCATTTCCTAATTTTACAGATCAAGAGAATTTAGGGAAACAACTATTTATGCAACCACCGAATTTTGATAATCAAGGAGTGCGAATAGATGGTGGTTTTGGTTGTGCAGGTTGCCACAGTGCACCGGAATTTTCATTTGCCTCAAATAGCAGGAATAATGGTGTGATAGGTGTTTTTGGATCTAATGATATCGATATTACTATAACAAGGTCTCCAACACTTAGAGATGTAATAGGACCAAATGGTCAAAGTAATGGTGCTTTGTTTCACGATGGGTCTGCATTAACACTTTTAGATGTTCTTGCGCATTATAATGATATAGAAACTAATAATCCAGATCTGGATAATAGGTTACGACCGGGTAACAATCCGCAGCAATTAGAAATGACTCCAGATCAAATGAATGCTGTTGTTACATTTCTTGAAACCTTAACTGGTGAAGACGTTTATAGCAACGAAAAATGGTCAAATCCATTTCTAGAAAATTAAAACAAAAAGCCTTTGAAAATATCAAAGGCTTTTTGTTTTGTCATTGACTAAGATCAATGTTTATCTATAACGAATTTCCATTACATCATACCTGGCATTCCGCCACCTCCCATTGGAGGCATTGCAGGAGCATCTTCTGCAATGTCAACTAATGCGCATTCTGTAGTTAAAATCATTCCAGCAACAGAAGCAGCATTTTCTAATGCAATACGTGTTACTTTCTTAGGGTCAATAATACCAGCTTTAAGCATATCTACATATTCCTCAGACTTTGCATTATAACCAAAGTCTTTCTTTCCTTCTAATACTTTGTTAATAACAACTGAACCTTCACCGCCAGCATTTTCAACAATAGTTCTTAATGGTGCTTCAATAGCTTTATTTACGATTTGTACTCCTGTTGTTTCGTCTAAATTATCAGTAGTTATTTTTTCTAGTGTTTTCTTAGCACGCACTAAGGCAACACCACCACCAGCAACAATACCTTCTTCTACAGCTGCTCTTGTTGCGTGTAAAGCATCGTCAACACGATCTTTCTTTTCTTTCATTTCAACCTCAGATGCTGCACCAACATATAATACAGCGACACCACCAGCTAACTTAGCTAATCGCTCTTGTAACTTTTCTCTGTCATAGTCAGATGTCGTTGTTTCTATCTGTGCTTTTATTTGGTTTACTCTTGCTTTGATATCTGAAGACTTACCGTTTCCGTTTACGATTGTTGTATTATCTTTATCAATCATTACAGATTCTGCAGTTCCTAACATTGATAAGTCAGCATTTTCAAGAGAGAAGCCTCTTTCTTCAGAAATGACCGTACCTCCTGTTAATATGGCTATATCTTCTAACATTGCTTTACGTCTGTCGCCAAAACCAGGTGCTTTAACTGCAGCAATCTTAAGACCACCGCGTAATTTATTAACTACTAAAGTCGCTAAAGCTTGACCTTCTACATCTTCCGCAATAATTAATAATGGACGACCTGATTGTGCTACAGGCTCTAATATTGGAAGTATTTCTTGTAAGTTAGAAATCTTCTTATCGAATAACAAGATGTATGGATTTTCTAAATCTGAGATCATTTTATCTGCATCAGTTACAAAGTAAGGTGATAAATAACCTCTATCGAATTGCATTCCTTCTACGACATCGACATAAGTATCAGTACCTTTTGCTTCTTCAACAGTGATTACTCCTTCTTTACCAACTTTACCAAAAGCTTCTGCTATTAACTCACCGATGGTTTCGTCATTGTTTGCAGAAATAGAAGCTACTTGTTGAATCTTTTCTGACGAATTACCAACTTTTTTAGCTTGTTTTTCTAGGTCAGATGTAATGGCATCAACGGCTTTGTCTATACCGCGTTTCAAATCCATCGGATTTGCGCCTGCGGCAACATTTTTTAAACCTTCTTTTACAATAGCTTGAGCTAATACTGTAGCAGTGGTTGTTCCGTCACCTGCTAAGTCATTGGTTTTAGAAGCTACTTCTTTTACCATTTGAGCACCCATATTTTCAAGCTCATCTTCTAACTCAATCTCCTTTGCTACGGAAACACCATCTTTAGTCACTTGAGGACCACCAAATGATTTTCATATAATTACATTGCGGCCTTTAGGACCTAATGTTACTTTTACTGCATTTGCTAAAGCATCCACACCGCGTTTAAGCCCGTCGCGTGCTTCAATATCAAATTTTATATCTTTTGCCATTTTTTTTAAGTTTTAGAATTGGTTATTAACTATAGTTTTTAAACAATTGCCAAGATGTCGCTTTCACGCATCATTAAATAATCTTTGCCGTCTAATTTAAGTTCTGTACCACCATATTTTCCGTAAAGGACAGTGTCGCCTACCTTAACGGTTAAAGGTTCGTCTTTTTTTCCGTTGCCAACAGCAACAACAGTTCCCTTTTGCGGTTTTTCTTTGGCATTATCTGGAATGATGATGCCAGAAGCTGTTTTAGTTTCAGCTTCCTTCGGTTCTACAAGAACTCTGTCTGCTAAAGGTTTAATGTTTAAAGCCATTTGTTATAATATTTTTGGTTATTTAAATTAATTTAACGCTTAAGCATTGTTCGAAAATTATGCCAAGCCAAACAGACTGACAAAGTTTCATATACTAAGTTGCCTAAATAAAAAAGCCAGCTAATTTTAGCTGGCTTTTATTTGTATACTCTATTATCTTAATTACCATCAGACGCACCATCATTAGTATTGGTGTCATCAGTTGTTGTTGGTAAAGTTGGCATTTCCGTTGTGTCGTTTGTATCAAGAGCCTTAGACTCTACACCTGAGCTAGAGTCTAACGTTAAGTTAGAAGCTAATATTAAAACAATTAAAGCCGTAGCTAAAAACCATGTACTTTTATCTAAAAAGTCACCAGTCTTTTTTACACCACCTAATTGTTGTGTGCCTCCACCACCAAAAGATGATGAAAGTCCTCCTCCTTTTGGGTTTTGAACCATAATCACTACGACTAATAAAAATGCCACAATGACGATAAGGATTAAAAATATAGTAAATGCACTCATTTTATTTTGTATTATTTTCTTTTAATTCTTGCACCAATTTTATTTGGTCTGCAAAGAAACTACTTTTTTCTGGATATTTCAAACTTAATATTTTATAAGACTGAATGGCTTTATCGTAGTTTTTTTGTTCCAAATATATGCGTGCTAAAGTTTCTGTCATCAAACTGTCTGAGGGGTTTTCTTCATTATTAACGAGCTTTGGTTTGGGTGTGAAATCTGCAATAGGTTTTATTTTAGGATTTTCACTAATAAACTTATCAATAATTGAGAGTTTAGCATCTAAAGGCTGAGTGGATTGCTGGTTTGATTCTAATATGCTTTCCTTTCGTACAATTGGTTCGAAGCTTGTAATCTTTAACCATTCTGCAAAAGAATGGCTTTCATTTTTATCAAATTCTAAAGGCTTACCAATGTTAAGTTGTTGCTCTGGTGCAATATTATCGACATCCACAGCAATGATAGAATCTTCTATTTTTGGGGAATCTTTAGTAATAGTAGGTGCTTTAGTTTTAAATAAATCTGGATCTAAAACACCTTCGGTTGCGTTAATATGTTCTTTCAAAGCATCGTCAATGGTCACACTTTTATTTACAGAAATGTCGTCAACCTCAGTAACTTCTATGGCTTTTATATACTCTGAATTTTGCTTTATAAACTTAGAAACCTCATTCTGATTAAATTCCTCTGAAGTGATATAATCAAATAAAATACTGCGGTCAGCAGTATGTGCTGCTGCGATTTTTAAAGCGTTGTTGTACCTGTAACTTTCTTTTTGTTTAAGACCCTTAAGGTGTAATGCCCTTAATGGTTGAAAATAAGGAAAGTCCTCGATGGCTTTGGCCAGTGCTTCAGATTGTGCTGCTGTAACTGCTTCGGGGTTTTGAAGTAGGTATGTTAATTCTTGAATCTGCATAGTCTACCAATCTGCTAAAGATGCGTTTATGATATCTTGAGTTAATCGTTCAAAAATCACTTCATGAGCTTCGTCTTTAAGACCACCTATCAATTGTTCATTAGCGCCATAGTCAAAGAAGAAAGAAAATCTAGTCTCAAAATCTTTCTCTTCATCTTTAGTGTTAATATAACGGACATTTACACTTATTGTTAAACGATTTTGAGCGGCTGTATTTTGTGCAGTCGCTGTCATAGGGGCAATTCTATATTCCGTTATTTCACCTTCATAGATAACTTCTCCTCCTGAATTGACGAGTTGAGCGCTTGTTTGATTTTGAATAATATCCTGAAGTGTGTTTGTAAATAAAATATCCAGTCCAGGCTCTACTAAATTAGCATTGTTTTGAAAAAAATTAACTTGAAAAGTCTCAGGCGTTTCCGTTAATCCAGTAAAAGAATAGGTGACTTTACAGGCAGTGAAACCCAGAAAAAGTACAATGACTAATATGAGTGGTCTTAATTTCATCTAGTAAGTATTAGGTCGCTTCGTTGTTACGAAAGTGTAAATATAGTAGGCGCTATGAGCGAGGTCAAAATCTAGATCGATTAATCGATGCCCTTTATGATGCTTGGCGTTAGCTAGGACTTCTGTTTCTTTTCTGATGGCTTTTGAGCTATTTTTCGTAGATGCTCTGCCAATCATAAATTTTTCTACCGCTTTCATTCTCTAATTTCTATGGCTAATACAGATTTAAGGTAACCAACTCCTATACAACTATTTAAAGATTGATTTGTTTTGGACGATATCATATTTTATCCTTAAAAAGATTATAAATCGTACTGTTTTATTTTTCTGTACAAAGTACGTTCGCTAATACCTAACTCTGCAGCAGCTAATTTACGTTTTCCGTTGTGGCGTTCTAGTGATTTCTTAATTAATTCAAGCTCTTTGTCATGTAAAGATAAGGTTTCTTCTTCTTCGATTTCTTCTGCAAAATGATATTTATCCTCAACATCTATTGTAGTTTCATTTGGTTCAGTATGTTGTGGAATTGATAAAACTTCTAGATCTTCAACTGTTGTCGTTTCAAAATTCTCATCGTCATTATCGCCATAAATTTTTTGGATGAGGTGTTCATTTTCTTTTTGCACATCAGACGCACTACCATTTTTCATAAGTTCCATGGTAAGCTTTTTGAGATCGTTAAGATCACTTTTCATATCAAATAAGACCTTATACAGTATTTCGCGTTCACTGCTAAAATCACTTTCGGATTTTGAGTTGTTTACTACCGCAGGAAGATTTGAGCCTGTATTGGGTAAATAATGTTGTAAAGTTGCCGCATTAATTGTTCTATTATGTTCCAAAACCGACACTTGTTCAGCAACATTTCTTAACTGACGAATATTTCCATTCCAACGGTATTTTAAGAGCATTGCCACAGCATCGTCCGTAAGTTTAACCGTCGGCATTTTATATTTTAAAGCAAAGTCACTCGCAAACTTTCTAAATAATAAGTGAATATCATCTTTGCGTTCGCGCAATGCAGGGAGGTTAATTTCTATTGTGCTAAGACGATAATAAAGATCCTCTCTAAACTTCTCTTTCTTTATGGCTTCGAACATGTTAACGTTGGTGGCAGCTACGATTCTTACATTGGTTTTTTGGACTTTACTCGAGCCAACCTTTATAAATTCTCCATTTTCCAATACACGCAATAAACGAACCTGTGTGGTTAGTGGTAATTCGCCAACTTCATCCAAGAAAATAGTGCCACCATCAGCTACTTCAAAATATCCAGATCGCGTTGATGTTGCTCCTGTAAAAGCTCCCTTTTCATGTCCAAAAAGTTCACTATCAATTGTTCCTTCTGGGATAGCGCCACAGTTAACAGCAATGTATTTACCGTGTTTTCTGTGTGATAATTGATGTATTATTTTTGGAATACTCTCTTTACCAACACCTGATTCACCAGTGACTAAAACCGAGATATCTGTAGGTGCTACTTGTATGGCTTTTTCTATAGCACGATTAAGCTTTGGGTCATTTCCAATAATTCCAAATCGTTGTTTTATGGCTTGAATTGATTCCATTTTTTAATTATTTTCAGAATAACCAACGGCTTCCCCAATAAGCGTGGCACTTGTACAATCTAAAATTTTAACATTGACAAAATCACCAGGTTTATAATGTTCCTTAGGGAATACAGCAACCATGTTTTGACTATTTCGTCCAGACCAATGTGCGTCTGATTTTTTTGATGGCTTTTCGATAAGAATCTCTTCCACCTTTCCAACATGCTGTTGCGTTCTGTGTAAACTATGACGACGTTGTAAAGCCTGAATTTCATTTAGACGTCGTTGCTTAACATCGGCAGGAACATCATCTTCCATTTTACGACCGGCTAAGGTCCCAGGGCGTTCAGAATAAGCAAACATAAATCCATAATCATACTTCACATAGTCAATCAAACTCAGTGTATCTTGATGATCTTCTTCAGTCTCTGTTGGGAAACCTGCAATCATATCTTGACTAATAGCCACCTCTGGAATAATACGACGAATATTATCAATAAGTTCAAAGTACTCTTGCCGCGTGTGTAAGCGATTCATTTCCTTCAATATGCGATCACTACCACTTTGCACTGGTAAATGAATGTAATTGCATATATTTTTGTGCGCTGCCATGGTTTCAATAACATCAAGAGTCATATCTTGAGGGTTAGATGTTGAAAAGCGAAATCGCATTTTTGGTTGAGCCTTGGCACACATATCCAATAACTTTGCAAAGTTTACAGCCGTTGCTTTTTGTATGTCTGAAGCTTTTTCAAAATCCTTTTTTAAGCCACCTCCATACCACAAGTAGCTATCCACGTTTTGGCCTAGTAAAGTAATTTCTTTAAACCCTTTAGTCCATAAATCGTTTACCTCTTCAATTATACTTTGTGGATCTCTGCTTCGTTCACGACCTCTTGTAAATGGCACCACACAAAAGGTGCACATATTGTCGCATCCTCTTGTTATAGAAACAAATGCACTTACACCATTACTATTAAGTCTTACCGGAGAAATATCTCCGTAAGTTTCTTCTTTAGATAGAATTACATTTATAGCATCTCTTCCCTCTTCAACTTCATTTAATAGGTTAGGTAAATCCTTATACGCGTCAGGTCCTACGACGAGGTCCACTATTTTCTCTTCTTCAAGAAACTTAGTTTTAAGGCGCTCAGCCATACAACCAAGAACACCAACCTTCATTTTAGGATTTTTGTCCTTTATCCTATCATAATACTTCAAGCGCTTTCTTACGGTTTGCTCAGCCTTGTCTCTAATAGAGCAGGTATTTACTAAAACAAGGTCGGCATCCTCAAGATTTTGAGTAGTATTGTAACCTTGGTTAGATAAAATAGAAGCAACAATTTCACTATCACTAAAATTCATTTGACAACCATAGCTCTCAATGAATAATTTCTTTTGATTCCCTTCTTTTTGATCTACCATTAAGGACTCTCCTTGTTTATTTTCGTCAATAATTTTTTCCATATACTGTCTTTCGAATATTCCGAAACTTCTATAGCCTGTAGTTTTCAATAAGCATGCAAAGATAGTATTATTTTAGGGATTCTGACAAACTGTCAGTTGTTAAATTGGTGTTTGATGGGTGTTGTTTCTGCTTTATTAAATGAGATTTTGGTTAGGATACATGCTATGTCTGTTTAAGAGGCGTCTAGATTGTTTTAAATTAACTCATGCTTTTCTGATCTGTTTATTTCAAGGCTTTTTTAGTTGTTTGATTCTTTCTTTAGAGGTTAAACTGTACGGTATTTAAGACCAAATTAGGAATGTAAATTAAATTTCACATACATTTGTAACCTCAAAAAATTAAAGAATGCCGAAGAATCTAGTTATAGTTGAGTCACCTGCAAAGGCAAAAACCATAGAGAAATTTTTAGGAAAAGATTATAAAGTTGAGTCTAGTTTTGGACATATTTCTGATCTTCCTTCCAAAGAATTAGGTGTGGATGTCGATGGTGATTTTGAGCCTAAATATCGTGTTTCAAAAGACAAACGCGATGTGGTTAAAAAACTCAAAGAATTAGCTAAGAAAGCTGAAATAGTGTGGTTAGCAAGTGATGAGGATCGTGAGGGAGAAGCAATAGCGTGGCACTTGGCTGAGGCACTAGGTTTAGATAAAGAAAAGACTAAGCGTATTGTATTTCATGAGATTACAAAAAGTGCTATTAATAAGGCTATTGAAAATCCAAGAAGTATAGACTATAATTTGGTGGATGCACAACAGGCGAGACGTGTCCTGGATCGTATCGTGGGCTATGAATTATCGCCAGTACTTTGGCGAAAAGTAAAAGGTGGACTTTCCGCTGGTCGTGTACAATCTGTTTCCGTTCGATTAATTGTTGAGCGAGAACGAGAAATTCAAAATTTCAGTGCAGCGGCATCCTTTAGAGTAGATGCTGAATTCTCAACCCATGACGGTAAAACCTTCAAAGCAAAACTGCCGAAGAACTTTAATTCCGAAGATGAGGCAATTGCATTTTTGAATAATAATAAGGAAGCTGCTTATTTGGTTTCAGATTTACAGAAAAAACCAGCAAAGAAATCTCCTGCGGCACCATTTACAACGTCGACCTTGCAGCAGGAGGCTTCAAGGAAGCTCGGGTTTTCAGTAAGCAGGACCATGAGTAACGCGCAACGCTTGTACGAAGCCGGTCTCATTACTTATATGAGAACTGATAGTGTGAATTTGTCGGATGAAGCACGTAAGGGTGCTGAAACAGAAATAATTTCTGCATATGGTTCGGAATTTAGCCATCCAAGAAATTATAAAGGTAAATCCAAAGGCGCACAAGAAGCACACGAAGCTATAAGGCCAACAGATTTTTCTAATCACTCGATAAATGTAGAACGCGATCAAGCGCGTTTATACGATCTTATTTGGAAACGCGCTATTGCTTCTCAAATGAGTGAGGCAAGATTAGAGCGAACTAATCTTAAAATTGAAGTTGACAGTATTAACAATGTAAAAGAACAGTTTATTGCTAATGGAGAGATCATAACTTTCGAGGGATTCTTAAAAGTGTACTTAGAAGGAACTGATGATGAGCATGCGGAACAAGATGGTATTTTACCAGACTTAAAAATTGGTGAGGATCTCACAAATAATTACATCACAGCAACTGAGAGATTCACGAGGCCACCTTCTAGATATACTGAAGCATCCTTGGTTAAGCAATTGGAAGAGCTGGGTATCGGTAGACCATCTACCTATGCACCGACAATTTCTACAATTCAGAATAGAAATTATATTGAAAAAGGGACTAATGAAGGGGAGGTGAGAAAATATAAGCAACTGAGCCTTCAGGACAATAATATTAAGGATGTGACATTGTCTGAAAAATCAGGGTCAAACAAAGGTAAGTTAGTACCCACGGATACAGGAATGATAGTCACTGATTTTTTAGTCAATCATTTTGAAAATATTCTTGATTATAATTTCACGGCAAAAGTAGAAGAGAGCTTTGATGATATCGCTGAAGGTAAAGAAGACTGGAAGGCGATGATGAAAGATTTTTACAAAGGCTTTCATCCGCAAGTTGAAGATGTTCAAGAAAATGCTGAACGCGAATCTGGTGAACGTATTTTAGGTGTTGATCCAAAATCAGGAAGACAAGTTAGCGTAAGACTCGGAAAGTTTGGTCCGATGGTACAGGTTGGTACAGTCGACGATGAAGAAAAGCCAAAGTTTGCTAGCTTATCTCCAGACCAACAATTAAGCTCAATTACATTTGAAGAGGCTATGGACCTTTTTAAACTACCAAAGGCTTTGGGTCATTATAAAGATGATGAGGTTGAGGTTAATAATGGTCGCTTCGGCCCTTATGTACGCTTTGGTAAAAAGTTTGTATCACTGCCAAAAGGTGTTGATCCTTTAAGTGTAGAGCTTGAAGAAGCTATAGTGTACATTAAGGAGAAAGAGAAAGCTGATGCTCCTATATACAACTACCAAGGATTAGAAGTGACTAAAGGTAAGGGGCGTTTTGGACCATTTATTAAATGGAACAATATGTTTATAAATGTCAATAAAAAATACGATTGGGACAATTTATCTGAACAAGACATCGTAACTTTGATCGAAGATAAAATTCAAAAAGAAAAAGATAAACTTATTCATGTTTGGGAAGAAGAAGGTATAAGAGTTGAGAAAGCAAGATGGGGAAGGCATAATGTAATTAAAGGAAAACAGAAAGTAGAATTGGCAAAAACTATTGATGTTTCTGATATGACCTTAGAAGAAGCGAAGGCGATACTCGAAAAGAATGCTCCAAAAAAGAAAACAGCAAAGAAAAAAGCAGCTACAAAAAAGAAGTAATACACTATGAATTTTAATTTTCTATCGCCTGTTGCAGACGCGGTTTTAGCTCATAGAGAACTACTAGCGCAGCAAACGCTAGGAAAAAAGATTAAAATTCACTCTCAGCAAAATGGTATTCCTGATTTAGACGACGTACAACTTGCAATCATTGGTGTGCAAGAGAATAGGAATGATGTCAACTACATTGGTGCAGATCTCAGTTTCGATGCCATTCGTAAAACCCTTTATGCTCTATTTTCAGGGAATTGGCATACCAGAATCGCTGATCTGGGTGATATCCAACCCGGAGAGTCTGTAGAAGATACCTACTTTGCTATAAGGACAGCAATTTCCGTATTAGTAGAAAAGAATATTATACCAATTATATTAGGTGGAAGTCAAGACTTGACATATTCTAATTATCGTGCATATGATTCGATAATGCCAATGGTTAATATTGTTAATATAGATACCAACTTTGATCTTGGCGATGCTAATCTCCCCATTAAAAATAACAGTTATGTTGGAAAAATTATAGTTGAAGAACCGTATAATCTTTTTAATTATACAACTATAGGCTATCAAACATATTTTAATTCTCAAGAAGAAATAGACCTCATAGAAAAACTCTATTTTGAAGCATATCGGTTAGGGGAAATATCAGGGGGTATTAATAAGGTAGAACCACTACTTCGAGATGCACATATCGTTTCTGTTGATTTAAAATCAGTAAGAGCAGCAGAAGTAAGTGATAATTTGAAGTATTCCCCCAATGGATTTTCAGGTAAAGAAATCTGTGCAATTTCAAGATATGCAGGAATTAGCAATAAAGTATCTTCATTTGGTATTTATGAGTATCACAACTCAAAAAATGATAATGCCAGTTCCATGCTTATTTCCCAAATGATTTGGTATTTCATTGAAGGTGTTAATTGCCGTGTAAAAGATGATAATTTTAATAATGAAAGAGCCTTCCAAAAGTTTAATGTCTTGGTAGAGGAAGACGAACTTATTTTTTATAAAAGCCTAAAAACTGGACGCTGGTGGATAGAGATTCCTTTTTTGCCAAATGTTAATAATAAATTAAAAAAGCACACGTTATTACCATGCATGCATGCCGATTATCTGCAAGCAATGCAGGGTGAATTACCAGAAAGGTGGTATAAAGCCTACAGGAAGAACAGCTTCTAAATCGTACACTTTGTCGATAATTTAGCACCCTGAACATCGATGAAATGCATTTTTTAAGGATGAAATGCAAAAAAAATTGAAAAAAAGTTGTTTTTTCGAAAATATATAAATATGTTTACGACCTTGAAATTAAGGACCACTAATTTAACCTCGAGTTACTATGAATATTAAGAGATTGATTTTACTAACCACAGTATTAGTTTTGGTTGCCAGTTGTAATTCTGGAGACCGCGGACAACTAGTTGGCGTAAAAGGTAAAAAATGGCATCCAGAGAAGCCTTACGGAATGACGTTAGTTCCAGGAGGAGCTTTTATTATGGGTAAGTCAGATGATGACATTGCAGGTGTGCAGGATGCTCCCACTAAAACAGCAACTGTACGAGCATTTTACATGGATGAAACTGAAATTACCAATAGTGAATACAGATCATTTGTCTTTTGGGTAAGAGATTCCATTTTAAGACTCAAATTAGCTGAAATGGCTGATTTAGAAGGCAAAACCCCAGGTAATGGTGATATCGGTGAATTTGCGTATTTGGATTCTAATCCAGACGATATGAACGCTTATGAAAGCTACATGCTTAATACCTACGGTAACGAGCAAAGAAAAATTAATCGTGACGTTGATTTAATTTTTGATACAGATGATTATCCAGATGAGTTATATGCTGAAGTTATGGATGGGATGTATTTACCATTAGAAGAGTCATATAATGGGCAACGCACTTGGGACGTAAAACAGTTTAAATTTCAGTATACTTATATGGACATTTCAAGAGCTGCTAAAAATAAAAGCTTAAAGCGTTCAGAAGTTGTTGAACAGGAAGAAGTAGAGGTTTATCCAGATACAACCGCTTGGATTAGAGACTTTGCGTATTCTTATAATGAGCCAATGCATAATGACTATTTCTGGCACTCAGCCTATGACGGATATCCAGTAGTTGGTGTGTCTTGGAAACAGGCCCAAGCATTTTGTCAGTGGAGAACCTTAAAACATAATGGTTACCAAAAAAGTAAAGGTAAACAACCTGTAAATTCTTACAGACTACCATCTGAAGCAGAGTGGGAATATGCTGCTCGTGGAGGTCTTCAAGGGGCTTCTTATCCTTGGGGTGGTCCATATACTAAAAATGACAGAGGTTGTTTTATGGCAAACTTTAAACCATTACGCGGTGACTATGCTGCGGACCAAGCCTTATATACTGTAGAGGCAGATGCGTATGATCCAAATGATTTTAACCTGTACAATATGGCTGGTAATGTGTCTGAATGGGTACATGGTTCATATGATCCATCATCTTACGAATATTCTTCTACTATAAATCCAAATGTCAACGATGCAGAGAATGAACGCAAAGTTGTAAGAGGAGGATCTTGGAAAGATGTTGCTTATTTTTTACAAGTAAGTTCAAGAGACTATGAGTATGCAGATTCTGCAAGAAGTTATATCGGATTTAGAACCGTTCAGGACTATATGGGAACTGAAGTGACTAAAAACGCAGCAACGAATTAATTACTTAAAAAATAAACCAAATTAAAAATTAACCTACTTAAGTTACATCATCCATTTAACTTAAACTTAAAAACTAAACAAAATTATGGCACAGAAAGGTAAAATGACAATTACAAACATGGTCTACGGATTAGGGGCAGCAATCGTAATCGTAGGGGCATTATTTAAAATACAACACTGGCCTTATGGTTCAGAGATTCTTACACTAGGTATGATTGTTGAAGCCTTAGTATTTACATACTCTGCTTTTGAAAAACAACAGGCTGATTTAGATTGGTCTTTAGTATATCCTGAATTAGCAGGAGGACAGTCCTCTGGTAAAAAGAAGAAAGAAGAGCCAAAAGATGCTGAAGGATTATTATCTAAAAAATTAGATAATTTATTAAAAGATGCAAAAATCGATGGTGAGCTTATGGCTAGCCTTGGTGATAGCATTAAAAACTTTGAAGGTGCTGCTAAAAACTTAAATCCAACTGTAGATTCTATGCAAGCACAAAAGAAGTATAGTGAAGAGATGTCTTTAGCTGCTGCACAAATGGAGTCTTTAAATAGCCTTTATAAAGTACAGATGGAAAGTGCAAATCGTCAAGCTGCTATCAATGAAGAAGCTGTTGAAAATGCTACTAAGTTAAAAGAGCAAATGCAATCTTTAGCATCTAACTTATCATCTTTAAATGGTGTATATGGTGGAATGCTTTCTGCAATGAACAAAAACTAATTAGTTTTTAGAATTATCAATTTAATTAATTAACATTTAAAAACTAATTACAATGGCAGGAGGAAAAGTATCTGCAAGGCAGAAAATGATTAACCTAATGTACTTAGTATTTATTGCTATGATGGCAATGAATATGTCTAAGGAAGTACTATCCGCTTTTGGACTGATGGAGGCGAAATTCGCTGACTCTAATGCTTCGACAGCTGACAGAAATGAATTATTACTTGGTGATTTAGTTGAAAAAGGAAAAGAAAAGCCTAAGGAGTTTTCAGTTCCATCAGCTAGAGCGCAACAAACAGAGGTAGCATCGGATAAGTTTTATAAATATCTTGAGACGTTAAAGCAAGATATACTGAGAGAAGGAAATTATAAGCCAGATGAAAATGGTAAATTACCATTTGAAGCTATGGATAAGACTGATATTCTGGATGAGGCTTGGTTTACTGGTGATAGACTTACTAAGAAGGGTCAAGAAGTGATGAGTAAGATCGAGGAATAAAAAACTGCAATATTAGATGTTTTATCAAAGGATGAATCTTACAGAGGAACAGCAGAGGATTTTAAGAAAACTTTCAATACTGAAAAGGTTACTAACAAAGACGGTAAGAAGATTGATTGGTTGGATTATCATTTCCAAGGCTTCCCAGCAATTGCATCGTATACGAAGTTAACAGCTATGCAAAACGATGTTAGAGTTGCTCAAGCTAATATGCTTAATTTATTTTTGGGTAAGGTAGTAACTGAAGCTACAACGTTAAATAATTATAAAGCAATTGTATTAGCAGATAAATCAGCATTTTTTGCTGGTGAGAAGTTCCAAGGAAGAGTTGTAATTGGAAAATATGCCAATGTACCACCTACTAAATTAGTTGTTCAAGGAAAGGAGATTGATTTATCGCAAGCAATCGATTCATCTGGAGCTGCAACCTTAGATTTCAATGTAGGTAACGTAGGTGAGCATAAAATAGAAGGTGAATTTACATTTATTGAAAATGGTAAAGAGTTACCAATTAAGATAGATGCAAATTATGTTGTAGTACCAAGACCAAATTCTGCAACAATTTCTGCAGATAAAATGAATGTGGTATACCGTCGTGTTGCTAACCCAATGCCAAATTCTTTTGCATGTGTTCCTGATAACAAAGAA
>NZ_JABSST010000042.1 GCF_013213975.1 Winogradskyella sp. | reverse complement strand
TGCTAGAATAAATGCTGTTGATAAAATGAGACTCCAATGTCCTGAAATTGAACTAAAGAATCCAAAAATCTGGTCTTGAAATGTTGGTAGCGTTCCTTTTAATCCCTTACCTCCTCCTTCAGCGATAAAGGACCCAACGGTGCTCATTTCAATACCACCTAGAATAGTGATACAAGCCACAACAATAATTGCGATTAAAGCTGCAGGGATTTTTTTTGTAAGTTTTGGTAAGCCAAACATAATGCCCATTGTTAATACAATAAAGCCCATCATTTTCCAGAACACTGTATTGCTAAATAATGCACTGAACCATTCTGATGTATTAGTCCAAATGGAAATGTCTTTAGGTACAGCGTTAGGAAACAGTTTTAATTGAGCAAGGAAAATTACAATGGCTAAACCATTAACAAATCCCTTCATTACAGGATGTGGAATTAATCTAACGAACTTTCCAAGTTTAAAAACACCTGCTAAAATCTGGATTCCACCAACAAAAAGTAAGGTAATAAAAAGCCACTGCAGCCCTAGATTATCGATAGGTTTATCCATAGCTAAGCCAACGTCATTACCTTTTTGAATGAGGTGAACCATCACCACAGCCATAGCTCCTGTTGCACCTGAAATCATTCCTGGTCTACCACCAAAAAGAGCTGTGACAAGGCCCATCATGAATGCACCATAAAGTCCTACGAGAGGGTCAACGCCTGCAACAAAGGCAAAAGCTACCGCTTCAGGAACCAGAGCGAGTGCCACCGTGAGTCCAGATAAGATATCATTTTTTGGGTTTTGAGTAAAGTTTTTTCTTGTAGTTTGACCAAGTATCATAATGCTTTATCTTAATAAGTCGGCAAAGATAGATTATTTGGAACAATACCATAGGGAATCTTAAGATAACAAAAAAAGCACTAGATGTTCTAGTGCTTTAGAATTACTTTTATTTAACTATCGGTTATTGAGCAGGTGGAAATTGCTCCATGGTTTTAGCGACAAATTCTTTAATTCTAGCCTCTTTTTTGTCTACATTTTTTGTAACTAAATAACCGGTTCCTGATCCTTGCCAAATCAGTTCTTTTTCTTTAGCATCCACCAAGTCTATAAATAACATACCTTCAGTGCTGGTAGAAACATTATTTCCTCCCCAGCCAAAACCAGGTCCCCAGCCCCAGCCCCAACGACTATAACCTCCCCAGCCCCAGGCTCCATAGCCCCAGGTATTATTGTAAACATCTACACGTTGTGTGGATTTTGTAAATATACTAACGAGCATATCTGGATTGTCAGATTTTGTCATCCCTTTAGCCATTAGTTCAGCTTCAATGGCTCTTAATATACGTCTCTTATCAATATCGCTAATTTCTGCTTTGTCAATTCCAGGTTTAAAGAATGCAAAGGTTTTGTATTGGTCAAAGTTTGCTTCTCGATCATAGTCAGCCGCAACTCTTACAGAGCTGCACGATGATAGAAGGATGGCAAAAACTAAAATCGGTGTAAATTTTAATAGTTTCTTCATATCGCACAATTTTTAAAGGGTTTCTAATAAATCTTCGTCTACTTGATTAGGTAATGTAACTTTAAGATTCGGTTCTGCATCCATAGCGCGCTTAATAGCAAAAATAGCACCTTCATTTCTCGCCCAACTTCGTCTAGAAATACCATTATTAACATCCCAAAATAACATTTGATGTAATCGTCGGGAAGCTTCTTTAGTACCATCAAGAACCATGCCGAAACCGCCATTAACAACTTCGCCCCATCCGACGCCTCCTCCATTATGAATACTGACCCAAGTAGCACCTCTAAAACTATCACCAATAACATTATGTATTGCCATGTCTGCGGTAAATTTCGACCCATCATAAATATTACTTGTTTCTCTGTAAGGTGAATCGGTTCCTGAGACATCATGATGGTCTCTACCTAAAATTACATAACCAATATCTCCGTTTGCAATAGCTTGGTTAAAGGCTTCTGCAATTTTACTGCGACCTTCCGCATCGGCATATAATATTCTGGCCTGTGATCCAACAACTAATTTATTTTCTTGAGCTCCTTTTATCCATTGGATATTATCTGCCATCTGTTGTTGAATTTCAGGAGGGGAATGCCTCATTAAATCTTCGAGAACACTACAAGCAATTTCATCTGTTTTAGCTAAATCTTCTGGTTTTCCTGAAGCACAAACCCATCTAAAGGGACCAAATCCATAGTCAAAGCACATAGGTCCCATGATGTCTTGAACGTAGCTGGGATACTTAAATTCACTACCTAATTCTGAGTGTTCAGACATGATATCTGCACCAGCACGAGAGGCTTCAAGTAAAAAAGCATTTCCATAATCAAAAAAATAGGTGCCTTTAACAGTGTGCTTATTTATAGCATCTGCATGACGTCTCAAACTTATTTGAACCTCTTGTTTAAAGCGTTCAGGTTCATTAGCCATCATGTCATTTGCTTCCTCAAAACTCAATCCAACAGGATAGTACCCACCTGCCCAAGGATTATGAAGTGAGGTCTGGTCACTTCCTAAATCGATGTGAATATGCGCTTCATTGAATTTTTCCCAGACATCAACAATATTACCGAGGTATGCGATGGATACAGTTTCTTGATCTTTTTGTGCCTTGTTTACTCTTGTTACTAATTCATTTAAATCAGTAATTTTTTCATCAATCCACCCTTGATCTAATCTTAATTTAGCAATTTTAGGATTCACTTCGGCACAAACAGTAATACATCCAGCAATATTTCCTGCCTTAGGTTGTGCACCGGACATACCGCCTAAACCTGAGGTGACGAATAAATGACCTTTTGGTGATTTACCGATTTTTCTAAAACCATTTAAAACGGTAATAGTAGTACCATGTACTATGCCCTGAGGTCCAATATACATGTAGCTACCTGCTGTCATTTGTCCATATTGTGTGACTCCTAGGGCATTAAATCGCTCCCAATCATCGGGCTTAGAGTAATTAGGTATCATCATACCATTTGTAACTACAACACGTGGAGCGTCATTATGCGATGGGAATAAACCCATTGGGTGGCCAGAATACATGACTAATGTTTGTGAGTCATTCATCTCAGCCAAATATTTCATTGTGAGTCTGTATTGTGCCCAGTTTGAAAAAACACCTCCATTACCTCCATAGGTAATTAATTCATGTGGATGCTGTGCAACGGCATAGTCTAAATTATTTTGAATCATCAGCATTATTGCTGCGGCCTGTTTTGATTTTGAAGGATAGTCATCAATTGGTCGAGCATACATTTTATAATCAGGGCGAAAGCGGTACATGTAGATCCGACCGTATACCTCAAGTTCCTCTTTAAATTCTGGAAGTAATACGCTATGGTGCTTTTTATCGAAATAACGTAATGCATTTTTTAGCGCCAATTTCTGCTCCTCTTGAGTAAGAATGGCTTTCCGTTTTGGGGCATGATTTATAGATGGATCATAAGGTTTCTGTATAGGTAAAACTTCAGGAATACCTTCTAATATTTGCTCCTTAAATGACAATTTAGTCGCTTGCATTACTTCTTTTTTAAATCATTTTTGTTAAATCCGTATGGGCAATGTCTACACCCACTTTCACAGCAATACCCTCTTTTTAGATGGTACTGTTCGGTAAAACAGCGATAGCCTTCTGGTGTGAGATAGTAGTCGCCTTTTTCTATTGGGACATATTTTTTCATGTCTCACAAAGATAACGGAATTTGGATTGATTTTTGAATAGTATAGTACATGATATTCTATTCAAAATATTTTCTTTCAAAGGGCTGCCTAGGTATTATAATAATTCCGTTTATGATTTTGAGAAAGGGTGGTTTTTCACAAAATAGGTGTCTAATAAATCCTAGAAATTAGTTTATTTGAGTAAGAGGCTTACGTGCATGAAGAGGGGCTTAACTATTTAAAATCAAAGTCTTTTTTTGTTTTATGAAATTTATCAGAAAATAATCTTAGCTATTTTTTGTTTACCATCAATGAGTTTGATTTTTAAGAAAAGCGCTATTTCATCTGACTTAATAGAGCTGATGTTAAAATAATTAGAATGTACATATTTATTGGTAAAAAGTGTTCTTCCTAAAATATCGTAGACGTCTATGGACTTAATAGTTTCATAATCTGATTTTATTACAATTTGCTCATTTTCCTTAAAAACTATAATTCCATTTAAAGAATCAAGATCTTCAATGCCTAGAGATGTATCCCTATATCTTAGAATAAATCTATCGTTAAAAGTGCCTGCAATTGAACTAAATAAATAAGGGGTAGATTTTATGTCGTGAATTGTACCTGTATACGTATCCTCTAGATAAATAGGTTGATTAATAAATAAATCATCTAAATGATCTATACCTATTCTGTAGTCATTTTCATCTATAGAAATAAATCCAAGAGGAATAACATCCGAATCATCAAACGGTAAAGGTCTACCTTGAATAGTTAATATATTATCATCAGTTAATGAATAAAATGTAACAGCATTACCACCAAAAGCTAATCCGTCAAGTCCACGATCCCAACCTAGTGTTGCACCATCAGCATATCCAATTACTATTTGACTGAAACCACCAGCGTTATCGCTAAGGTTTAGCCATAGTCTGTGTTTTTCAAAATCGGTATTAAAATTAGAAGCCCTTCTAAAGAATATATTATTTTCATTAGAAACTCTCATTGTATTATTAAATACTGCATTTCCATTGCTTAAACCTCTCACAAAGAAGGCTTGTCCAGAAGCTATGAATTGTGACGGTGTCTGTCCTCCAGTTAGAGCATCTATGGTTGTTGCAGTACTTGCCAAATAATTAACTGAGGCATAGTCATTTTCAGTGTAGTTTAGTACAAAGTCACCATAAAAAGGATCTGGCGTAGCTGCTGTTGGAGGCGAATTACGAGTCCATAGATAAACAGTTCCATCTACTAATGGAATATTAGTAGGATTGTCTAAAAAATCGACAATATCAATTGCAGATGGATAAGGATTACCAATTAAATTCCAATTATCGTCATCACTTGCAGGTAAAGAGCCAATTGAAATAGGCGTTGTAATATTACCATTATTAGGAATTCCTTCAAATCTTCCGCTATAGGCATTATTAGGATAAGTGTCTGTATTAGTAATGTCTGATGGTGCTCTCACAATATAACCAAGACCTGGTTGCATATTGGTTATATTGGGATCTACAGAAATCCAGTTGCCATGATTACCTCCTACTGATGGTTGCCATCTATAATAAAGTCCATTGGGGGTGTTAGGGGAAAGATCATTTAAGGTAAAATTAGATGCCAACGTTACAGCTGAACTCCAATAGGTATAATCCAAAATATCCATGCCGTTTGGTGTTACCCTATCTATATTTGCTGAACCTAACCCAGTATTTGGAATATTATTTATTTGTATCAGACTGGCATTATCATTTATGTCTAGAGAACCATCGATGTTTATTGCCTCAGTAACTGTAAGATTGTTACCACTAACAACTTCTAGAACAGCACCGGCTTTAAGATCTACATTTCGGGCATATGCATCATACAATCTAGGAGGTATTCCAGCTCTATTATGAGGTATATAAATATGTGTGCCCGCATCTATAATTACACAGTTGTCTGCTGTAGGTACCATCGCAGGTTTCCAATTTGAAGCAGTATCCCAATCATAAATTGCTACTCCGCTCCATATTCTCGTATTGTTTGATACTGTGAAATTTAAATTGTTATTTCCGCAGCCATTAGCAAAAGATCCATTAATCGTAAAATCAAACTGGGCTTCTTCTAACTGTGAAATATTAGGTATTGCATAAACTGTATGTCTCACATCTCCTGTATAAGGTGTGGTGCCTTCTGAATCTTCGTAGAGGTCTATAGCTCCTATGGGTGTTGTTGTCCAATTAACAGCTGTAATGTCCTTATCACCATATAGTTTAATGTCATCTATAGCTATTCCATCTGCCCAAACTGCATAGAATCTTAAGCGTATGCTTAAAGTAGGTTGGTTGATATATGCATTTAAGTTGTAGTTTAATGTTTCGAATTTGGTTCCAATTCCTACATCTGCAGTTATATTTGGAGTAATTGCAGTCCATAGAGTTCCATTTGTGGAGACTTCAATTGCAACGTAATCATTTTCCCCTCCAATATTATCTGCTAAATAATGAGAATAATACGCTTTAAAACTTAGTGTTAAGTTAGTGTAATCCGAAGTGTCATAAGAACTTATGCTTGTTAAAGCATTTTCTGTGACGTATGGACCAACATCTGAATTTGATATAACAAATTGGTTAGGTCCAAAACCAGAAGATATCGCAGGATGCCATACTTCTTCATTAGGCACAAAAGTACTTGTTCTATTTTGCCATCGTGTGCGATTATTAATAGTGGTGCCATTATCCTCTAAAGTAACATTAGAAAAAGCTCCTAGGCTACCATTCTCAAAATCTTCATCTATTAAATATACATCATCCACATCACCTTCAGCTGAAATTTCTAATGGATTATTTTCCCCACAGATAACACGGGTTGCGGTATCAGGGGTTACAGTTAGTGTTGGGATTGGAGTCAAATGGGCGACTATTGGAGTTCTTACCCAAGATTCACATGTTCCGTTATATGCTGAGACCCAATAGGTAGTTGTGGTTGTAATTGAAGGTGTATTCCATGTGCCTGTGCTAGTAATAGCGATTGGTGTAGCATCTGTTTCATTGGTATACCACCGATATTCGGAAATAGCGGGTGTTCCTGTTGCTGTTGCATCTAAAGTGACTGATCCTGGGCCACATGAATTGCCGTCAGTTATGCTCGTTATTATTGCGTTACAATAAGGTTCTACGGTAAATAAATAATCTTCAGCTTCACCAAAATCCTCTAGGTAAAAACCATCATAAACAAAATCTTTACAAGCATTAAAATCATAACCAATGTCGAACATGTCAAATAAATAATCAATTTGATAATAATTTCTGACTCTTAATCGATAGTCTCCTATTGGTGTTCCTAAGGGTATTACAAAACCAAAAGTAGTTGAAATTGTTGCGACATCGACAGTGTCATATATTAACTCAGTCACATCATCAAAATAACCGTCACTATTCCAGTCTACCCATGCTTTTATTCTAGCGATTTCATTTCCTTCTACATAAATGTTTACACCTTCACCTTCCACTTGTTTTGATATAGGTGAATTTCCAGTGTAATCTTCATAGCCATTGGTATAGGTTGATGAATTTGTAGTGTCTTTTAGAGTGCCTAAAAAGCTTACGGTTGAAATATATAGATGATCTGGTGTGTCTGTTGATGGTGTGCACCCTGGGGTTGTTACACAGATATCAAAAGTACCACTTCCTCCAGAAGTATCATATGAATAGATTCTCACATAATAGGTATTGCCAATTGTTAAGCCTGTGGCATTTATGGTTTCTGAACCTGTAAATACATCGTCTGCGCAAGCGATATTTGTGCCGTCACAAGCGCCAGATCTTAGGTCTATAACAAAATCACCTAATGTATTTGGTGTTACAGTAATTTGGTGGTTTGGAGCAGTAGCTAAAAAACTATACCATACATCATCGTTAGACGCACCAGTAAATCCATTGCATAACATCCCTCCAACTGTACTGTCTGTTGCTCCAGTAGTTGTGCCAGAAAGAATAGTAGTGCAATTTTCGTCAGAATTTACAGTTAATACAGTAGCATTAGCGCAGTCATCATTACTTGGTCCTAAAGGTGTATTATAAATACATATCTGACCATTCATGTTACCGTTACTATTCCATCGTTGTATTCTTACCCTATATCGAGTTCCAATAGTTGTTGCATATATAATGGTTTCTGCATCTCCAGCAAGGCCATCGTCTAAGCAGGCAACTGCTGTTCCATTTTGGTTACAGGCACCTTCAAAAAGTGTTAGAATGGCATCCTGAGTGTCTGGATTGTAAGTGATTGTGGTTGAGGTGCTTGTAGCATCAAACCAGCCCCATGCATCATCTAAATCTGCTTCATTGCAAGTCCCATTAGTACTAGCACCATCCCAATAATCACTTCCATTTGTACTGTTCCAGTTTATTAAATTACAACTAGAACCAACAATTAATTGGCCACTGCCATTGTTATTACAGTTATTTGTTTGACCAAATGACTTAATAAAAAACAGGATTGTTAAGAGAAATGTAATTTTCTTCATAAGCAAATACTATGAATTTATATTTGAGCTTATTTTAATAGATATATAGGATTTTAGTTTAAAAATATTACAGGTGATTTTTAGATTGTAACTTTATTAAAATTAGTGAAATCAATAGGTTGTTAATTAATTATCGATAAAGAGTAGCGTTGTATGGATGAGTTAGTTGTATATGGGGGTTATAAGGTTTTTATGCGTCGTGAAGATCTAATTCATCCATTAATTTCAGGGAATAAATACAGAAAGCTTAAGTATAATATCAAAGATGTAAAATCTAAAAAACAGTCGACTTTATTGACTTTTGGTGGTGCATACTCTAACCATATATCTGCTACAGCTTATGCAGGCAAAGTCTATAGTGTTAAAACCATAGGCATAATAAGAGGAGAGGAATTAGTAAATAAGATTGAGTCAAATCCAACTTTAAGATTTGCTCAATCCTGTGGGATGATATTAAAGTTTGTATCTAGAGATAAGTACCGAAAAAAAGAAGAGGCTGAGTTTTTGGAGGAACTTAAAGCAGAGTTTGGTAATTTTTACGTACTCCCAGAAGGTGGTACAAATGACTTGGCAATAAAAGGTTGTGAAGAAATTTTAACAATAGATGATGCTGATTTCGATTTTGTTTGTTGCAGTGTAGGAACAGGTGGCACGATTTCTGGATTAATAAATGGATCATATAAGAATCAAAAAATATTGGGTTTTCCTGCATTAAAAGGTGATTTTTTACAGCAAGATATTCGTAAATTTGCCAAGCAAGAAAATTGGGAATTGATTACTGGTTACCATTTTGGTGGTTATGGTAAAATAAAGCCTGAGCTGATTTCGTTTATTAATTGGTTTAAAAGGGAGTATAAAATTCCTCTAGATCCTATTTATACAGGAAAAATGATGTATGGAATTTTTGATATGATAAAAAAGGGGTTTTTTCCAAAGCAGTCAAAAATATTAGCCGTTCATACAGGTGGTTTGCAAGGTGTAGAAGGAATGAATTTAAAATTAAAAAAGAAAGGTTGGTCATTAATAGAATGAAAATTAGCTTAAAGTATATATTAATTCTCTTCGTAATTTTTGTGGTAGGATGTGGTCCTAAAAAAGGAATTATCACTAAAAAAAGTGAAGAGAAGAGCAATGCCGAAAAAGTGGATAGTTCAAAAACAGCACAAGAGACATTTCATTCCGAAGTCACAACCAAACCTCTCACAGCTGTTGAAAGATATATCCAAAGATATGTTGATATAGCACAGTCGGAAATGCGTAAATCAAAAATTCCAGCCAGTATAACATTAGCACAAGGTATTTTAGAATCAGGGTCAGGTAAAGGACGATTAGCAGTTAAGGCGAATAATCATTTTGGAATTAAATGTCACGGATGGAAGGGTGCGAAAATTTATCATGATGATGATAGGTCTCAAGAATGTTTCAGGAAATATAAAAAAGCAGCGTCCTCCTATGAAGATCATTCTGAGTTTTTAACTAGTCGAAAACGTTATGCTTTCCTATTTAATTTAGATCAAGATGATTATAGAGGATGGGCACGAGGATTAAAGAAGGCAGGATATGCAACAGATAGACAATATCCTCAAAAATTAATCAGTCTTATAGAACGCTATAAACTCTATGAATATGACGCTCAAGTAGTAGGCAATCAGAGTAGGACTAGGAGGACTCCTATTGATCAGGGTATAATGAGATACATTGTTGAGAAAGGTGATACTTTATATTCATTAGCTAAGCGTTACAATACTACGGTGAGTGCTATTAAAGACTTAAATAATTTAAACTCTAATGATTTGGCCATCGGTCAAGAGATAATGATCCCAAATTAGATTATGCTATATCAAAGAAGTAGTGCTTTGTTTAGAGAGGCACAAAACGTAATTCCTGGGGGTGTCAACTCTCCAGTTAGAGCATTTAAAGCAGTTGGTGGTACACCAATTTTTGCAAAATCTGCTCAGGGTGCCTATGTTTATGATGAAGATGGGAATCGATTCATAGATTATATTAATTCATGGGGCCCTATGCTATTAGGTCATGCTTATCCACCAGTTGTTGAAGCTGTTATTAACCAAGCCAAAAACGGCACCTCCTATGGTATGCCAACAGCTCTGGAAACTGAAATCGCAGAATTGGCAGTAGACATGGTGCCAAATATTGATAAAATACGGTTTGTAAATTCTGGTACAGAGGCCTGTATGAGTGCTATAAGGCTGGCCCGAGGTTATACTAAAAAAGAAAAGATCATAAAATTTGCTGGTTGTTATCATGGTCATAGCGATTCCTTTTTAATTGCTGCTGGAAGTGGTGCTATTACTTTTGGTACACCCAATAGCCCAGGTGTTACTCCAGGTACTGCAAAGGACACCTTGTTGGCAAGATATAATGATCTCGAAAATGTGCAAGCTCTTGTAGCAGCTAATGCAAATGAAATAGCGGCGATTATCATAGAACCTGTAGCAGGTAATATGGGTTGTATTCCACCAGTTAATGGCTTTTTAGAGGGGCTTCGTCAACTTTGTAAAGACCATGATATCTTATTGATCTTCGATGAAGTGATGACAGGTTTTAGATTGGCTAACGGAGGGGTTCAGGAGTTAAAAGGTGTGGATGCTGATATAGTCTGTTTTGGAAAAGTTGTTGGAGGTGGTTTGCCAGTTGGTGCTTTTGCAGCACGAAATGACATTATGAATCAACTTGCTCCATTAGGTCCAGTTTATCAGGCAGGTACCCTAAGTGGTAATCCTTTGGCTATGGTTGCAGGTTTGCAAATGCTAAAAGCGATTAAAACGGATAAAGGTCTTATGAATAGATTGGAGGAGAAAACAAAATACCTTCATACGGGAATTGGTGAAGCCTTAAATAAAAATGGAATCGTTCATACAATAAATAGAATTGGTTCTATGATATCTGTACACTTTTCAGAAGAATCCGTAACAGACTTTGATTCGGCAGCTAAAGGTAATAACGAGACCTTTAAATCTTTTTTTCATGGTATGTTAAACAAGGGTATTTATATTGCTCCAAGTGCTTTTGAATCTTGGTTTATTACTGATGCACTTACCTATCAAGATTTAAATGAAACTATTGCTGCTGTTGAGGAAGTTGCAAAGAAATTATAACAAAAAAAAGCTTCACGACTCGTGAAGCTTTTTTTTGTTATAATATATGAAATTAAATGTCTTGCTCTAAGAAACTAAGGTAACGTTCAAACTGCTCGTCAGTCAAAATTTCTTGCATTTTAGTGTCAAGTAAATCTTTAATCTTTTTTTCAGCACCTTCTTTAACAACTTTAGCCTTTTTTAAATCCATAGTTGCCTGAGTGTATTCTTTTACAGCTAAATAAACCTTATCACGCTGTTGATTATCAAATTTGATATATTTTCTTAAAGCTTCAGTTTGCTCAGATGCTTGAGCGTTAACCTCTAATTTATTGTTTTGTGCTGCAACAGATTCTGTTCCTAAAAACATAGCAAACACAAATAAACATAGCGTCAGTACCTTTTTCATTCTGGATTATTTAGTTAATTAAGGTTACTAAAATAGTAATTTTATTTAATAATAGATGTCTTGTCAGTCGCGCTACTAGAAAATTAGTTTTCTTAATAGTTCTTAGACTTTAACTTCATTTTATCGTACCTGCTATACTGATCAGACGATAATACCCCTTTTAGGGCTTCATCTAATGCTTTATTCGACTCAGATTTATGTTCAACCAGTCGCTTTTTCATCTTCTCTTTATTGATTTTTTTGTCAGTGTTGAGTTCCTTAGAGAGTTTGTCTTTAGTTTTCTCATTCTTTGAAAAATACTCTAAAAAAATGTTATAAACACTTACCTGTTGTTCTTTATCTAAGTCGAGTGCTTTATTCAGGCTTTTTGTTTTGGTACTCGCCAATGATTTAGGAGAATTGCTTTTTAAATTAACTTTATTAACTTTTTTGATTTTAGCAGATTCTTGTGCACTAATAGTTAAAGACATCAAAAGAACCATAATTAATGTAAGATATTTCATAGGAATACATTTAAAGTTTTAAAAATAATAAAATTCCTTTTGTGGTGAAAGTTATTTATTCTTTGAGCATATTTAAGGTGGTTTGGTAGAGGTTAGTTTTGGTTAGTTTACTTTTTAACCAAGCATAAAAGCTAATAACAAAAATATCCTCATTTTTATGTGAAGTATGTTCTAAAGTCGATTTAAGTTTTTGAGTAAACTTCTTTTCGTTGATGAGATTTGAATTTTTATAAAGTTTCTCAGAATAATCAAGAAATATTAAAATTCTATCTTGGTTAATCTCTCTAAGATAGCCCTTGTAGCGTCGCTTGAAACTTCGAAGTCGAGAGTCTAATAAGTCATCGTCTTTAATTTCCATGTAAAGTAATATTTCAGCTAAATTTTTCTTTAAAACCCAATCAATACCTGCTTTTTCAATGTAGTAATGATCTGTATGGTAAAATTTTGCCAATGTGGATTTGGCGCTATTTAAATCTCCTTTTTGGAAATAGAACATTACAAGAGATAGATTTAGATCTAATAAAGATTCAATATCCTTGTGTTTTTTAGAGATAACTGATAAGATAAGTTCTATGGCTTTGTCTTGGTGATCTAAATAGTTGTAATTAAGAGCTTCTACAAGTGTTTTTTTTAAGATAAACTCTTTAAAGTAGTATCTTTTATTGATTTGCATTAAGTCTTTCATCTCTTTAATATATCTTAAAGAATCTTCAAATTTTTTATTTCTGAATAGGGTGTTCGCGATGATATAAACAATATGGATTTGATAGAATAATTGCTTGTTAGTTTCTTTTTTTTCTTTCAGTAGGTTGTAACTTTTTAAAACGAAACCTTCAATCTCGTAATAAGTGTTTGTTATAAAGGCTGAAATATTTGCTATAGCTAACATTTGATACAGAGATTTAAATGAGAGCGAATCATCAAGTTGAATATCGTAGTTTTTAAGTATGGTTTTAAGTTCAGATTCAAAATCTACAATTTTACCTTCGTAAGCAATGGAATTTAGAACAGTCTTGAGTTTTGCATATACAATGTTTAGCTGATCTTCTAAGTAATATTTTTTCTGATTCTCTTTTTGCTTTTTAATTAAGACGTCTAAATCTACCTTGGGGTAATTAGGTGCATATTGAATTTTAGTGTGATAGATTTCATTGAGTATAGGAAATAACATGTGGTCCTCTGCAAGTCGTTCTGCTTTATTTAAAATTTTGAATGCGATATCATAATTCTTCTTAATTAAGTAAGACCTAGATGCGAGCACATACTTAATAATTTGAATGTCTATTGAATTTTCATCTTCTAAGTTCCTGTTAGCTGTAAATTCTATTAATGACTGAAAAAGGCGCTTTCTTAAAGCGTGGTAAGCATTACAATTATCAACCTTGTAAAGACTTCTGCAAATAGACTTTGAGTCTAATTCTGGTTGTGCTAAAAGTTGAAATAGCTGAATGTTTTTGGTGTCCGAACGTTTGTTTTTTGCTTTTAGATAGTTGATAAATAGTTGCTGTTCTTCTGTATTGTAAGTTTCAATAATTGCTTTTAGTGCCAACATTGTATCGTCATGAAATTATAGTATAAAGTATAAAATTAATGAAAAAAGGATATTTATAAATAAAAAATATCGTCAGTAATATCTAATTTTTGGCTTTGGTATGGTTCATGTTTGTTTCAAATTTGTCCTGTAATCGTTGAAACAGAATGTTATGAATTATCAGACAACAGTATCCTTAAAGGATAATGAAAACGTAAAAAAGAAAAAGAAAGAAAAGAAAATCTATAATCAAAAACCAACGCCTGCTTTTATTGGAGCTTCATGGACTGCTTTATTTATTGGAATGATTTCCTATTGTGTAGGACTTTGGAATGCTTCGATGGAGCTCAATGAAAAAGGGTATTATTTCACCATTCTTCTATTTGGTTTGTTCTCAGTTATCTCTGTTCAAAAAGCGGTAAGAGATAAATTAGAAGAGATTCAAGTCACCGAGATGTATTATGGTATTAGCTGGTTTACGACGGTGGTTTCTATCTTACTATTGATTATTGGTTTATGGAATGCCGATTTAGAATTAAGTGAAAAAGGATTTTACGGTATGTCATTTACCTTGAGTCTTTTCGCGGCTATTGCGGTACAAAAGAACACTAGAGATGTGGCATATATTGATAAGGAGATTGAAACTAAACAAGACTAAATTAGTTTTATTGATGGTTCGTTAGTATCCCAAAACCTCGCAGATTGGTTTAGAGCTACGAGATTTTAAATAAGTGTCAATATGAAAAATAATCTCACAAAATATTTAACGGAATTCTCGAATTTGAAATTAACAAGACCCATCTCTGATAAAGTAAGATGCTTGGAAATATTTGGAGTGGTACTTACAGGAACCGGAAAGTTTGTCTTTGTCGATTATCTAAATTGGAGACTCTCTTTTGTTCTTGTCACTATAATTTTATGGTCTGCATATGTGTTTTTCCGTTTTAAGAAAGATAAGCATGCCTTAAAAGATTGGGGTTTTAGAACCGATAATTTTAAAAGTATCAGTAAATTCTTACTTCCCTTTGTTGTCATCTCAATGATCTTATTTTGGGTTATTGGTTATTTACAAGGTACAATTAACTTAACCTGGCATATAATACCCTTGTTAATTACCTATCCCATTTGGGGCAGTATCCAGCAGTTTTTGACAATAGCCCTTTTAGCAGGGAATTTAAAAGATTTAAAGGCTGCAAAAATTAATAAAACACTTATTATTTTTATAACAGCGGTGTTCTTTTCAATTATTCATTATCCGGTTGGATGGCTTATGGCAGGAACCTTTGTTTTGGCTTTGTTCTATGGTTATATCTATCTAAAAGTAAAGAATATTTATGCCTTAGGTATGGTTCACGGCTGGTTAGGCGCTATATTTTATTACACTGTAGTAAATCAAGATCCTTTTGCCGACGTATTTTTAAAGTTTGTAAATCAATTGTTATAAAAACCCATAATGGGCATTTGGTAGGCAATAGTTAACACCAGTCGAAATAATTAAATCAATTACCAATTGATTTTATAAAAATTTGAACAAATGAAATCTATATTAAACGATTTGTCAGAATTAGTAGAGCGTAATGTAATTACCAATAATACAGCTGATATTATAAAACAGTATTATCAACAAAAACAAGAGCACCAACCCAATCGCTTGCTAACCGTTTTTGGTGTTTTAGGATCAGCCTTGGTTGGTCTCGGAATAATTTTAATTCTAGCGCACAATTGGGATAATTTTTCAAAAGGTTTAAAGACCATGTTTGCTTTTCTGCCTTTAGTTATAGGTCAAGCTATTGCAGGTTATTCCATATTAAAATCGAAGAATCAAAGTTGGAAAGAATCCTCAGGGACGTTTATATTTTTTGCTTTTGGTGCGTGTATGGCTATTGTGAGTCAGATCTACAATATTCCTGGGGATTTAGGTAATTATCTCTTAACTTGGACACTTCTTGGGCTTCCGTTAATTTATGTGCTCAATTCTAATACTATTGCAGTGCTTTCCATTGTTTTTGCAACCTATTATGCATGTGTTGTTGGCTATAGTTTTGGAGATGGATCTAATCCACCATGGTGGTATTTAGTACTTTTGATTGGGACCATACCATATTATGTTAAACAGTTTAAGGCAGACGCATCAGGGAATATTTCAACGGTACTTAATTGGTTATATGCAATTAGTTTAGCCATTGTTTTAGCGACCTTTATTGATAATAACTGGCCTTTAGTTTTTATGATGTATGCCATGTTGTTTGGAATCTTTTATAATCTCGGGAAAACAAAACCTTATGAAGCTTTACAATTAAGAAGAAATAGCTTCTCAATAATTGGTTCACTAGGAATAGTCGTTTTACTTATGATATTAACTTTTAATGTAGTGTGGAAAGAAATTTTTAGAGAGCAGATTTTAGTCCTATCTCAGGAATGGTACATTTCTATGCTTTTGTTCATTATAGCGCTTCTACTACTATTTAATTCTATCAGACATAAGAAAAACAACAAGTTTAATCTTTTTCAATTCGCCTTTCTGATATTCGCCTTCATATTTGTTATTGGTGGAACCTTAGAAGGCTTAGGGGTAGTCTTGAGTAATATTTTGATTGTAGCATTGGGTTTATTTGCATTAAAAATAGGTGCAGATAGTATGCGATTTAGTGTTCTAAATTTCGGTTTACTCATTATTAGTACAGTTATAATTTGCAGATTTTTTGATACTAATATGAGTTTTGTACTGCGGGGTATATTGTTTGTTTTGGTCGGTATAGGATTCTTTATAGCCAATTATTTAATGTTAAAAAGACAAAAGTGTTTAACTAATCAATCTTAAATCTAACGACTATGAAATCAGTTCACATATTTGTAATATTTATTGTCATTGCAGGATTGCAACTATTTGTACCTGTTAAAATGATACTTGGTAAAGAGGATATACTAAATACAGGGAAATTGTATAAGTTTAGAACAAGACCTATCGACCCTAATGATCCTTTTAGAGGTAAGTACATTGCCCTAAATTATGATTTGGATGAGTTTAAAACGACCGATTCAACCTGGAAAAGAGGGGAAAAAGTTTTAGTCTATTTTTTAAATGATAGTAATGGATATGCAAAAGTACACGCCATAAGTCGAGAAGAGCAGTATTCTGATTTAGATTATATAACAGCTAAAGTTAATTGGTATAATAAAAGAAATGAGATGCTTCATTTCGATTTAGATTTTGACCGGTACTACATGGATGAATACAAAGCAAAAACCGCTGAGGAATTTTATATAAAAAATAATCAACGCAATGATAGCATAAACACAACCTATGCTTTGGTCGCCGTAAAAGACGGTGAAGCAGTGTTAAAGGATGTACTTATTAATGAAGAATCTATAAAAGAATTTGTTGATAATATGATTAAAGAATAATTGTTTAGGTACCAAGCAGTACTTTTCTATAAATTCAACCAGTAGGTCATTTTTAGATTAATAGATCTAAAGCGTGGTGCAAAACTATCTGTAGAATAGTTATCATTATAGACTAAAAACAAATCAGATAAGGGAGCAAATCTCCACTGCAATCGTGCATTAATACCAAAGTTATTACGTTGGTTACTGTATTGTGCTAAGGCAGTAAAAAATATAGATTTGCTGAAAGTAAGGTCCATACGCGGTGTGATTAACCAATACTTGGCGCTTTCATAAGGTTCTGGTAATTTAATACCATCGTAATTGATAATCAGGTTAAATTGAGCATAGGGCTGTAAACGGTATCCAATTCTTCCTCCGAAGGAATAGCGATTTCCATTAAAAAACTGGCCAAGGGTTGTATTAATAGAATAGGTAATTAGGTTGGTATTATTCGAAGAGAACTCTAACTGCACAGAGCTAAAATTGTAAGCTTTATTTCCTGGTAGGGGAGTGCCATTATCTGTTTTTGTAGGATCAAAATCGTCAGTTAAAAAGATGTACTGATTAAAGGCATTCAAAGTTATACTAGAATTACTCCTAAATTCGGTCTCCCAAGAAGCTCTTAAGGTATAATCCGTTAGTTTAAAATTAAGTTCTGGTCTAAAATAGTTAATAAATAATAGTCGTAGATTATTTCTATTAACGACTTCTCTATTTTTTGGAAAAAAGAAATGTTGAATAGAATTGCCCATTTTAAAAATGTCAGTTCTTGGTACAAAACCTAAATCTGCAGTAAAATCTTTATCAACGTAGACCCAATCATTAGTAATCACCCAGTTGTTTTTGTTGTATCTTGTTATTGCTTGTGCAGATAGGTTTCCACCTTTGTCATTTGGATTCACTGATTTGTGGATGTAATAACGCCCAGACCATGTATTGTCTTCTGTAGCTAAATTATAATCTACACCAAAAACACGGTTATAGCGGTCATTTGGATTAGAAAAACTATAATTTTCGAAGCGCTCTCGATTAACGATAAATGCT
Source organism: Winogradskyella sp. (assembly GCF_013213975.1). GTDB lineage: Bacteria > Bacteroidota > Bacteroidia > Flavobacteriales > Flavobacteriaceae > Winogradskyella. The sequence continues at coordinate 12,534 of NZ_JABSST010000042.1, read as the reverse complement.
CCAATATTCGAACGGTTACCTACTTTTTTTTGAATAGCAATCATGGTGTTATTATTTGATGCTATTTCATTAGCCTCATCGGCAGCTGTTTGAATATTCAATACACCAAGTCGCCAATCTTCATTGAGTTTACCGCTTAATCTAGCACCAGCGATAATGTCGTTTTGTATAAGATTGTCATCGATATCTCTAGCCAGTCCTATTCTTCGCGAGAAAAAAGGTCTAGCTTCATTAAAGAAATTACCAAAAGATCCGAATAGGTCACTATTATCAATAAAAAACTGACGTCGTTCTGGTAAACGCAATTCAAACCGCGTTAAATTGGTAAAGATATTATCGACTTCAACATTCGAAAAGTCAGGATTAACAGTCAGATCTAGATTAAGTCCATCTCCAATGGCAACTTTGGCATCACCTCCAAAAGTAAATTTAGTATCTTCTCTGTCGGACTCAAAATCTTTTTGAGTCAATCCGTTGATATACGGAATTATGGCTAATGGTGTGCGTGATTTTCCGAGTGGTTTTTCAAAAATTAGTTCATCGCCAAATGCTAGTGAGCCGAGCAACTGAGTTTGTGGAACTCTTGCTAAGGTGCTCGTTTCATTAGATTGAATATTAAAGCGATAAGGACGTATACGCCATTTTTTAGCCCCTTCTTCAAATTTTAAGGATGTCAAAGGTATGGCCATTTCAGCAGTGAAATAGGTGTCGTAAATTCTACTTTCTCCTTTCCATTTTATATCCCAAGCAAAATTGTAATTCTCGAAAGAAGCACCACCAGAAGAGACTAAAAACTCCCGTCTAACTCCGTAAGGAGTAATACCGAACCCAAAAGCATTGGTCCCATCATTAAAGGTGTCGAATAAGATTGAAACGTTGTCATTACGTATTCCGCTAAAATCACGTCTAAGTGACGAGATAACAAAATTATTGTCAATAGCTTCGGCTTTTATTGCTACAAATAATGTGGTTTCGTTATAGGCAAATTGAATGATGGTTTGATACTTAGCTCTTAAGCTATCTGTCGGGAAATATTGCCAAAAGTTGGTGTGTTTTTCTGAAGATAACCAAACTGCTTCGTTAAGTTCACCATCGAGTAGAATGTCTTCTGAAATGTATTTTGCGGTTACCTGATTTGGTTCTTCTTGGGTATGACTCCAATGGAGTATAAAAAGCAACGCAATTGAAAATAGTAGCCGATTTGTCATTCTAAAGCAATAAATCACAAATCTAAAGAATGTTTGGGTTTTATTCATCCCATTGTAATGCAATCCTATTTCCCTAATAATAATTTGTATATTGTATAAATAACCTTCGATTATGACATACTGGGTTTCGGTCGTCTTATGCGTCCTTGCAATTTATATAGGGATAAGTATTGCCTTATACTATTTGCAAGATTATATGCTGTTTAAACCAGAGAAACTTCCAGAGGATTTTCAATTCGATTATAAAAATCAAGAAACCAAAGAATACAACCTTGAAACCAGAGACGGGGCCATAATTAATGGGTTGCGTTTTTTTCCAAAAGGGGGGAGTAAAGGTGTCGTACTCTATTTAAAAGGAAATTCTAAAAGTATCAAGGGGTGGGGGAAATTTGCTGTAGACTTTACAAGGCATGGCTACAATGTTTTGATGATAGATTATAGAGGCTTTGGTAAAAGTACAGGAAAACGTTCTCAAAAAGCCATTAAACGCGATTTACAATTGGTTTATAATAAAATCAAGGAACACACAATCGAAGACCGCATTGTGCTATATGGCCGATCTTTAGGTTCTGGATTTGCTGCTAAATTAGCGTCGCTTAATAATCCTAAAATGCTCATTTTAGACGCACCTTATTATAGTTTAACAAGGGTAACGGCACGATATGCTCCTTTTATGCCTTTATCACTTTTATTAAAATATCCTTTACCAACTTACAAATGGTTAAAGTATGTGCAATGTCCAATTCATATTATTCATGGGACAGATGATAAGTTAATTCCCTATAAAACAAGCGTAAAACTTTCTCAAATAAAACCTAAACTAACTAAGTTATACACTGTTATAGGCGGTGGTCATAAAAACCTAAATAATTTTGAATCCTATCATAAAATGTTGGATGATATTTTAAATAGAGAGCCCAAAACAATTGATCTAGAAACTACAAGTATAAATGTCATTCACTCTTCAAAAAAATCTAAGAAAAAGGCTTAAGAGGATGTTTGTTATTCTCATAGGTTTGTATGTTATGATAGGATCTGCACTTTACTTCTTTCAGGAAAAAATGATGTTTTTGCCAACAATCTTAGAGCGAGACTATCAGTATTCATTCAATCATCCATTTGAAGAATTATTTTTTAAGACAGATGTTAATACGGAAATTAACGCCCTTCATTTTAAAGCTAAAAACGCTAAAGGAGTACTACTTTATTTTCATGGGAATGCGGGCGATTTAAGTCGATGGGGAAAAATCACCGAGTTTTTCGTTGATCAGGATTATGATGTTTTGGTTATGGATTACAGAACTTTTGGCAAAAGTAAAGGACCTTTAAGTGAAGCTGCACTTTATAGTGATGCTCAATATTGTTATGACTACCTCTTAAAACAATATCCAGAAGACAAAATAGTACTTTATGGAAGATCATTAGGGACGGGAATAGCGGCTTTTTTAGCTTCTAAAAATAAGCCACAGCAATTAATTCTTGAAACTCCCTATTATAGTATCGCCGATGTGGCGCAACATCGATTTCCGTTGTTTCCAGTAAAGCGCTTATTGAAATACCGTTTCCCGACGCATCAATATTTACCAAATGTAAGTTGTCTAATAACCATTATTCATGGAACTGGTGATAATTTGGTGCCTTATGCTTCAGGTAGAAAACTCTTCGATTTAAATCTTGATAATTTAAATTTCGTAACTGTAGAAGGCGGAAAGCATAATGATCTCATCCATTATGAAATGTTTAGAACAAACATTCAAGAATGTCTTAAATAAAGAGAAATCAAAAAAGGCTTCAATAAGAATTGAAGCCTTTATTTAATCTATTAAGTATGGATTATTTAGGATCCAAAATATTATTAACACGCTTTATCGCATCTGCAATGTGAATGCGACTCATTGCATCTCCTCCACGAGCATTACGTAATTGTGAACGTAATGTTTTTATACCGTCTTTCTTCTCCCCGCTAATAGGATTACGTTTTACTCCTTTTAAAATATTGCTAAAAAGGGGTACGGTAGTTGAATCAACAATATCTAGATACTTTACGGGTAAGGACAATACTGTTATTCGATAAAAACTGACCATATGTATAGGTGTTACACTTCTTGAACTATCTATCGCTATTATGACCCGAAGATATCCGATTAATTAATGAAGGATTAATCAACTTTAAAAACCGTTTTACTGAGCTGACTGCTAAAATTCTATCTTTAGTTCAGATTTCAATTTTTTCAAAAAATCAGTAAATAACTAAAAGGGGTAATACAAAAAAGGAATCTCCGCTTTTAAAAAGTGTTTTGGGACGCCAATATTACATTAGAGTTATTTAAAAATAATAACTATTTTCTAAATTCTTTAATAATATTTAAAGCTTCTCTAGTGTTGCTTTCAATTTCTTTATAATTGTAATTTCCATTGCTGTCTTTTGTAATTAACTTGGAACCCATGCCGACGCAGGTTACCCCAGCATTAAACCAACCTTCTAAGTTTTCTTTTGTTGGAGCAACACCTCCAGTTGGCATTATACTTGTCCATTGACACGGTCCTTTAATTGCTTTAACAAAATCTGGGCCGTATATGCCTCCTGGAAATAATTTTACAATTTCACAACCTAACTCTTCCGCTCTTGCAATTTCTGTTAAAGATCCACATCCTGGAGACCATAATACTTTTCTTCTATTACATACAATTGCAATATCTTCTCTTAGAACTGGAGTCACAATAAAATTTGCTCCATTTTTCATATATATCGAAGCTGCTGCTGCATCTGTTATAGAACCAACTCCCATAATCATACCTGGTAATTCTAAAATTGCATACTTTGTTAATTCTGTAAAAACTTCCAACGCAAAGTCTCCACGAGCTGTAAATTCTAATAATCTAGCACCACCATCATAACAAGCTTTTAAAACTTTTTTACTTTTTTCTATATTGCTGTTAAAAAACAAAGGAACTAGCCCTGAGTCTTTCATTGCCTGAGCTACCTCTAATCTTAAGTATTGTGCCATTTTTTTAAAATTTATCTTGATACACGACCTGAAGCATCACCTCCCATTAATTTTTCTACCTCTGCAATAGTTACTAAATTTACATCACCTTTGATTGTATGTTTTAGACAAGAGGCTGCAACTGCAAAATCTAAGGCGTTTTGATCATCTTTTGGATATTTTAATAACCCGTAAATTAACCCACCCATAAAGGAGTCTCCACCGCCAACTCTATCGACAATATCTGTAATCTGATATTGCCTTGTTTCATACATTTTTGAGCCATCAAATAAAACTCCTGCCCAAGTATTGTGTGATGCTGAAATAGACCCTCTTAACGTAGTAATTATTTTTTTTGCTCTTGGGAATTTTTCCATCATTTGTTTACAAACAGATAAAAATGCTTCTGCTTTTATATTATGTCCATGTTTGTTAACATCTAAGCCCTCCGGATGAATACCAAAATGCTTTTCTGCATCTTCTTCGTTCCCTAAAATGATGTCACAATAAGAAGTAATTTCTGTCATTATTTTCTCTCTATGTGCATTATCACAATATTTCCAAAGTTTTGCTCTATAATTTAAATCTGTTGAAATTGTTACTCCTTTTGAGCTAGCCACTTTTACTGCTTCTAAGCAAACGTCTGCAGCACCTTGAGAAATTGCTGGAGTAATTCCTGTCCAATGAAACCATTCTACGCCCTCAAAAACAGTATTCCAATCAATCATCCCAGGTTTTATTTCTGCAATTGCAGAATGAGCACGATCGTAAATCACTTTAGACCCTCTAGAAACGGCTCCTGTTTCTAGAAAATAAATTCCCAAACGATCTCCTCCCCAGACTATTTTATTTACATTGACACCTCTTTTACGCATTTCCATCATAGCACACGCTCCAATATCATTTTTTGGTAAACGTGTTACGAAATCAACATCTATCCCATAATTTGCCAAAGAAACTGCTACATTAGATTCTCCTCCACCATAAACAACATTAAAATTATTGGCTTGTGAAAACCTTAAAAATCCTTGTGGAGCTAATCTTAACATAATTTCTCCAAATGTTATCACTGTACTCATAGATAATATTTTTATTTAAGTTAAACGTTTAAGCATATCTGTAAAATAAAATCAAAACTTATATTTTAACATTTGTTTTGATTGTTTTAATTCAATCTATATATTTGCTTAATCGATTAAGCAAATATATATAAATTTGGCAAAAAAAAACAAAATCACCATAAAAGATATTGCAAATGCATTAAATATTTCTACTGCTGCTGTTTCTAAAGCGTTACATAATGATTCAAGAATTAGCGAAAAAACTAAGAAAGCTGTAAGACAAGTTGCTAAGAATCTAAATTATCAACCAAATCATTTGGCAAGTGCCTTAAGAAGCGGGAAAAGTAAATTAGTTGGTGTAATTGTCCCAAAAACGAACAGTAATTATTTCTCATCAGTCATTCAAAATATTGAAGAAATCCTGAATGGAGAGGGCTATAATATTATTATTACGCACTCTAATGAGTCTTACAAAAAAGAATGTGCTAATATCGATGCTTTGTTGTTTACTCAAGTTGATGGCATTATTGCCTCCATGGCAAATGAAACTGTAAATTTAGAGCATTATGAAAAAATTAAAAATATAGGAATACCGTTAATTACGTTCGATAGAGGTGAAAACGATTTGAATGTAGATTATATTGGTATTGATGATTACGATAGTAGCCACACAATCATTGATCATCTGGTAGCCCAAGGTTGCCGTAGAATAGCCCATATAGGAGGTTATAAACACACCAGAATATATAATAATAGAATTAGAGGCTATATAGATGCTTTGCAGAAACACAATCTCCCTTCAGATAAAGAATTATTGATTCAGAGCAGTCTAACAACAGAAGATGGTAAAGTTCAAATGCAACGACTATTAAATTTGAAAAATAGACCTGATGCTGTTTATGTTGCTAGCGATTATGCTGCCTTAGGCGCCTTGCAAATCTTAAAAGAAAAAAATATTGACGTACCTAATACGATTGCCTTGGTGGGTTTTGGTAATGAGCCCTTTGCAAATATGGTTACTCCCTCGTTAACAAGTATGAACTTACATTCTGCTAGAATTGGTAAAATTGCTGCTAAAACTTTTTTGGAATATACTAAGAAAGAGAAGGTAAATTATAGTCTAAATAAAATAATTCTAGATGCTAAATTGATTGTAAGAGAATCTTCAAATAAAAAAGGCATCTAACTAATTGACTTATAAAATGGAAATTTGTAAAAATGTTTAACGATTTTCTAAAACAATGCTAAAAAATATTAATAATTAAAAATGATCAGCTACTGTCTTAATATTGAGCAAACTATAAAGTCATTCAGTTTTACAATTAAATCTAAGGACTTTGAAAGGCCTTGGGGTGCGTTTTTAGTAATTGAAGAGACTCAATCTCAAGAATTCTCTAATAAATTTTTTAAGGGGCTAGATATAAATACCCTAAAAATTGGAAGTAAATTAAGTCCAAAGATACTCATTGTAAAACCAAGCGCTAGATTGTCTTGGCAGTACCATAATAGAAGAGTAGAAATTTGGCAAATTTATAAAGGTTCTACAAGAATTATTAGAAGTAATTCTGATGTAGAAAATGAAATGAAAGTATACAATGAAGGAGAGCAAATCACAATAAAACAAGGCGAAAGCCACCGTTTAATAGGGTTAAGTGACTTTTGTTTGGTTGCCGAAATCTGGCAACATACTGATTCAAAACACCCTTCAGATGAAAATGATATTATACGCGTTCAAGATGACTTTGGTAGATAATAAAATGAGTCTGAAAAAGAGTATGATTGAAGTTGGGTTTTTAAATTTCTAAATAAACAACAAATAGAAACTCTACGGAGAATTTTACGAGTAGCTTTTTAACTTGCAGTGACCCAAGTACAGCGAACAGGCGAAGCAATTATACACTTTGTTTTACAAGGTTTTATTATTTAGTATCATCTTATTTGATAAGGATACCTTTCATATATTACATTGGCCTTGTTAACCGCATTTCTCTTTCTACCGTTAATCACTCCTAATTTCCGTAATTCATTTGCCTCTAGGGTTTTACCTGTTTTTACGCAAACAGTCAGCTTTAAAAATTTGAACTTAAAGAAAATATGAATAAATATTTAAAGCTTCATCGAAAGATATAATCGCATCTAATTTTTTCTTCATATCGACTTTTTTCAAAATGGAACACGTCTAAGTGATAATGCCAATCTTTGCCTTTATCATTTATTCGGTGCTCGTAGTCTTTTTGAAAAATCTGTTCTGCTTTTTTAAATTCATTGAGTTGAAAGCAGAGAACGCTTTACCTCTATATGGTGACTTTTATATTTTTAAATTTTGAATTATTCGAATTTATAATTGTAAACATAAAACTAATTTGTTGCTCCTATTCATCAAATAAGCAGTAAACTAGAATTTACGCACAAAGAATAAATATTATTTTAGTTTTTATAAGTGGTAGCTTTTATTTTTGATAACACCTAAGTCTAGTTGAAATGTCGCATGTTTTTACAGATTGTTATATCAAAAATAAATAAGAATAGCCTACGAGAAAATACGGGATTACCAATTTTAACGATATATAAAAAACATCCCATTGAATAGGGGTGTTGAAGTTGTAAAAAATAATAAATGATTTGTTTTTAGCTCAGCTCTTATTACGGCTGCTGCCTCTCCGCTTTTGCTATGCTTATAAATCAAGGACTGAAAATCCGATATGAATATTTCCAGTTTCCCTGTCAACAAATAACGCTCTTTCTTTAATGGTTCCGTGACAGGTATTTTTAGAACAAAAAAGTGAGCCTCCAGAAAGTCGTACCAATTCATTTTTTTCTATTTCTGTAATATCCCATACATTTCCTACAATATTTACTTTATCTATTTCAGAGATTGGTAGTGTATTATCTGAAACGATAACCCGCTTATCATTCTTCGCAATTTCCCAATATTCGTTATAACTTGGAAGTCTTTTTTTAGCCCATTTACAATACGCTATAGCATCATTATAACTGACTTGTGTAACTGGAAGTTTATGAGAAGAAACGGCATTAATTCCATCAGGTTTTTTCCAATTTGCATTAGTTACCTTTTTATAATTATAGACATCTGTTTGAACTATAGACCAACCATATTTTTCAGCATCTGTTAAATAATTAGTTTCGTTGACAAATTGTTCAAAATCAGAATAAGAAACAGGTTTTAAATCCAATTCATTTTGCTTGCAAGAAGTAAAATAAACTAAAATGAGAAGAGCGTATTTCCAAAAATTCAAATTATTTTCTTTTTAAGGTTTTACTTTTTCGATCTTGATTCATTCGTATTAGAGGACAGTTTTTAGGTATCTCTACATAGGGTTCCTGCAACTTAATCAAATCTTGATATTAGATTTTGAGTGTTGCCGGTTGTTTTTTAACTTGGCAACCACATGGGATTAGCTAGCATCATGGAAAACATTTTTCATTTCGTGTTTGTTTTTTTAAGATCATGTAATTCTCATTTACCGATGTCATAATAAAAGAGTGTTCACTTGTAATCTTTGGTTTCTACCACATAGTATCTTTTTGCGTAATAAAAATTCTGATACTTCATATTGGTGGTATTAGGCTTCATCAAGATTCCATTCTTTTGATTTTTGTTGTAAGGGGGGATAAGGATTGACCTTTTGTGTCGTCTGATACTTTTATTTGTGCTACCTCTAAAAATGTTTCTACAAAATCTAGATTTTGTAACATATCATCATTTGTAATGCCTGCTTTCATTTGTTTTGACCATTTAATTAATAAGGTTTTTAGTGTTTGATATATTATTTCGATTCCTAGTAATTTTTTATTAAAATAGACTTATTTCAATGAATTACAATACTTTTCTTTGTGGTATTAAATATTTTGAGATAATAAAATGAGAACAATAACGTGTTTTTAGAACTGAAGTCCCAGTGAACTTATACGTTTTTTATTTTATAAAGTAGTCAAGAACTATTTCAATATCAGGAATCTAATCACCTTTTAAGGGAATTAGTTCAAGCACTATATTTATATATAAAAATAAGAAAAGTATAAAAATTATGCATTAGTAATAGGAATTGCCGTACAAGAAAAATCGGTATTTATTGCTATCAAGTTTTATGTCAAACAAATTTTGAGAATACATTTTAGTTTATAAAATTTTATTAAATAAACTTTGAAAGAACAAAGATTCTTTGGATATCATTTCGATAAATCGATATGCATGGTTTTATAAAGAAGAATTAAGTTAAGTTCTATAAAAGGTAGTGGTCATATCGAACTTTGAAGATTACTAGCTTTAAGAAATCAAATAGTTAGAAAAAGACAGGTTTAAAATACACGTTAAAAGCGATAAAAATGTTATTAACTTTTGCTTTTATAGATGTTGGCTGATTTGTTTTATGAGGTGGACGACTATCTATCTAAATTGGTAAAAGCGATCTAAGAAAAAATTAATTCATAAAATTTATTTGTAAGGTAGAAGGCAACGGTTAACCAGAGCGACTAATTCTATAAGCAAAATACTGCTATTCAAAGTTCTTGTTTTAAGTTAAAAAAGGCAACTATCAAACCTTATAAAACAAAATTCAAACCAATCGGGCATGAAAAAGACGCAGTTTTGTTTTGAACTTCATAAAAAAATAGAGGTGATTTTTTAAACTATTATCAGAAAGAATTGTAATCATGAATAAAAAAATTGTTTTTCAAAACACAAAATCCGTTCTCTGTAGACCTGCAGACGAAATAAAAATAGCTTCACCAGAAGACATTTTAATTGAAACTAATGCTAGTATTATTAGTACGGGTACAGAACTATCAATTTGGGCAGGCTTAGAATCTTGGGCTCCCTTGCCATATATTCCAGGATATGGAAGCGTTGGCACAATACTAGAAGTAGGTGATAGTGTGAACGATTTAAAGGAAGGAGATACAATATTTACTCATGGTCCTCACCAGAAATTTGCCTTAGCAAAAAACTATGCTCAAAAAATCCCCAAAGGATTAGACCCAAAAGTAGCGGTTTTTACAAGAATGGGTGGAGTTGCTATTACTTCAGTAATGGTTTCAAATGCTAAAATTGGAGATAATGTAGCCGTTTGTGGTCTAGGTTTAGTAGGTAATCTTGCAGCTCAAATGTTCAGATTAGCAGGTTGTAATGTTATAGGAATTGATGTTAGTTCCGCAAAATTAGAAAGTGCAAAAAGCTGTGGTATTGAACTTGTTATTGATGGTTCATCAAATGTAATGAATCAAATTATGGAATTAACAAATGGTCATGGTGTTGATACTTTTGTTGATGCTACGGGAGTTTCAAAGGTGATAATAGAGTCTGTTGACGCTATTTCTGCAGGAGGTGAATGCATTTTGTTAGGTACTCCTCGTGGAAATTATCAAACAGATGTTGTGCCTTTACTTCGAAAAATACATATAGCAAATACAAATATTCAAATAAAGGGGGCTCACGAATGGAAATTCCCTCGATATAAATTTCAAACACAAAACAGTCAAACTTCTATAGAGAGAAATAATGAAAAATTATTACAGTTCTTTTCTGATGGAAAATTAAATACAGAACCCTTGCTAAGTCATTTGGTAACTCCTGAAGAAGCTCCAACTGCTTATGAAGCACTCAAAAACAAAGATGAAAATTATTTTGGTGTAGTTATCAATTGGAATTAAAGATTAAAAACAAATTGTAAATAAGTATATGAGTAAAATAAGCGGTACAAATCATGTTATCGACTCAAAGGATAAGGTTTCTTTTGTTAAAAAGATTTTATACGGTTGCGGAAGTTTTGCTGATATGACTTTGCAATGGACATTAGTAGCATTTGCGCTTGCTATTTTTAATATGGAGTTGGGTTATAGTGCAGTTTTAGTTGGGTCAGTTTTAGCAATCACCAGACTTTGGGACGCCATAACAGATCCATTAATGGGTTCTATTTCAGATAATTTTAGAAGTAAATTTGGTAGACGAAGGCCATTTATTGGTATTGGTGCAGTGTGTTCAGGAATCTTTTTTATAGCCATTTGGTTTATTCCTGCAGGAATGACTGATACATCTTTCTTTATCATTTTTCTGACTTTATCATTACTTTTTTATACCTCTTACACTGTTTTTACAGTTCCTTTATTAGCACTGGGTTATGAAATGTCAGCAGATATTCATGAGCGAACTAATATCATGAATGTTCGTGTTTTTGCAAACTCATTGAATGGAATTTTTATGTTTTCTTGGTTTTTTGCTTTGGTGCATTCAGAATTTTGGTCTGGACCAAGTGAAGGGATTAGAATGGTTGGGTTAATTTTTGGATTAGTCATGATTGTTTTAGGAATAATACCAGCATTAACTATAAAAGAGACAACAAAATCATTTGTTAAAAAACAAGAAAAAGTGAGTGTAATAAAAAGCGTGAAATTCACTTTTTCTTCTAAACCTTTTGTATTGCTAGTAGTCGCATTTTTTATGGCTCTATTTGCTTATAACACAGTAGCTACTGCTTATATTTATCCATTAAGGTATTATGTTTTAGAGGACAATGCTACATTATTTGGTAAATGGAATGGATTGATAGAATCCTCACATCACATAGCAACAGTTTTAATGTTATGGCCAATTTCACAGCTGTCAAAAAAATTTGGAAAACGAGTGGTTTGCTTACTTGCTCCAATATTTCTTGTCTTGGGGTCTTTGGCTAATTTTATTTGTTATGTTCCAGACGTCCCTTTTTTAGTTTTAATTCCAAGATTTTTAGTAGCATCAGGTATTGCTGGTCTTTTTGTATTGGTGCCTTCCATGATTGCTGATGTAGTTGATTTTGATGAACTAAAAACAGGTACTCGAAGAGAAGGCATGTTTGGAGCAATATTTTCATGGGTTTTAAAGCTGGCATTAGCAATCGCCTTATTAATAAATGGATACATAGTCGACGGCTTGGGGGTTGATAATGCTCTAGGAATTAATCAGCCTGAAGGTTCTATGGAAACCATAATAATACTACTTGCCACGATTCCGATTATTGGAGCATTTTTTGCATTTTATTGTATTTACAAATACCCTTTATCTGAGAAAAAAATGTATGCAATTAGAACTGAATTAGAAAAACGTAGGGGTATAAGTTAAAAGATACATGAAGAAAATATTTTTATATATCGGAACTTATACATCAAACACTAAAAGTAAAGGCATTTATTTATTTCATTTTGATTTAGATTCTGGACAGTTATCAGATTGTATTGATTCAATTTCAACATCAAATCCGTCCTACATTACTTCTAGTAGTTCCA
>NZ_JABSST010000041.1 GCF_013213975.1 Winogradskyella sp. | reverse complement strand
TCTCATGGTAGGGATTCCTCTAAAATCTACAACCATATCTTGGTAACCAAACATAGTGCCGCGATCAGTAATCCATGCGTTTTCATTGCCTGCATCCTTAACTTTTTGTACGGCATATTTCATGCTTTCTGGACTCATAAATTGTCCTTTTTTTAGATTTACAACCTTACCTGTTTTAGCCGCAGCAACAACTAAATCTGTCTGTCTTACTAAGAATGCTGGAATTTGAAGGACATCTACATATTGTGCTGCCAAAGCAGCATCTGATACTTCATGAATATCAGTAATTGTTGGTACATCAAAAGTCTCAGAAACTTTATGTAATATCTCTAGGGCCTTTTCATCACCAATTCCTGTAAAGCTATCTATTCTACTACGATTGGCTTTTTTAAAACTGCCTTTAAACACATAAGGTATTTGTAATTTATCAGTGATAGATACCACTTTTTCGGCAATGCGTAAAGCCATGTCTTCTCCCTCAATAGCGCATGGGCCACAAAGCAAAAAGAAATTATTTGAATCTGTATGTTTTAACTTAGGAATAGCAACCACTTCTTAAGACTTAAATATTAAGTCGTAAAGATAACATTTTAAAAAACCTTTTTGATACTATTTCGGATTATCCACAGGGACATGATAAAGTTACCAATAACCAATACGCCACTGTAAAACAATAATTGCTGAGCAGATTCTGACCAATTAAGAATGCTTAAGGCATTTGATATGTAAGCCATGATCAAATAGGAAGATAGACAAACAAAGACTATTCCTAAAGAGAAGTTCAACTTTCTACTTGGTCGAATTATTTGCCATAAAAACGGAATTCCAAATAACAAAATGGGATATGCAGACATACCATCCCTTCTATTAACTGCGGTAAACCAATAAGCAATTACCGATAAAAAATAGAGATAAGGGACAAGGTTTGTGAATTTGATAACTGTTTTCATGAGTACGAATTTTAGGGTTCAGAGGTAAGAAGCCCAATTAGCAGCTGATTAGAAAAGGCTTATACAATTACCCATTGCTTAAACGTAAAATTAAGATCTGAAATTAAGCGATTGATAAAATATAACAATAAATTAACGAATTGCGTTTATTTAGGTGTACCTTTGCGCGCTTAAAATCAGCTTCCATTATGACGAAGATTAAAAATATAGCAATTATTGCGCACGTAGACCACGGAAAGACAACACTAGTCGACAAAATTATGTATCACTGTCAGTTATTCCGTGATAATGAGAATACAGGAGATCTTATTTTAGATAATAACGATTTGGAACGTGAACGTGGTATTACAATTACGTCTAAAAATGTTTCTGTGGTATATAAAGACACTAAAATTAATATAATTGACACTCCTGGTCACGCCGATTTTGGTGGTGAAGTAGAACGTGTTTTAAATATGGCTGATGGTGTTTTACTATTGGTTGATGCTTTTGAAGGTCCTATGCCACAAACACGATTTGTACTTCAAAAGGCAATAGATTTAGGTTTAAAGCCTTGCGTTGTTATAAATAAAGTTGATAAGGAAAATTGTACTCCAGACGAGGTACATGAGAAAGTCTTTGATCTTATGTTTGAACTTGGTGCAGAGGAGTGGCAGTTAGATTTTCCAACCGTTTATGGTTCAGCCAAACAAAATTGGATGAGTGAAGATTGGCAAAATCCAACGGACAATATAGAACCGTTGTTGGATATGGTAATTGAACATATTCCGGAACCAAAAATTGAGGAAGGGACCACGCAAATGTTAATTACCTCTTTAGATTTCTCTTCCTTTACTGGAAGAATTGCAATAGGACGATTAACACGTGGAACCTTAAAAGCAAATCAACAGATATCTTTAGTTAAACGTGATGGTGCTATAGTTAAAAGTAAAATTAAAGAACTTCATACGTTTGAAGGCTTAGGTCGTAAAAAGGTTGAGGAAGTTCGGGTTGGTGATATTTGTGCAATTGTTGGTTTAGAGGGTTTTGAAATAGGTGATACTGTTGCAGATATAGAAAATCCAGAGGGTTTAAAAACTATCGCAATAGATGAACCAACGATGAGCATGCTTTTTACCATAAATGATTCTCCATTTTTTGGTAAAGATGGCAAGTATGTTACCTCACGCCATATCAAAGAACGTCTTACTAAAGAGCTAGAAAAGAATTTGGCCTTAAGAGTTGAAGATACGGATAGTGCAGATAAGTTTATGGTCTTTGGTAGAGGTGTATTACACTTATCTGTTCTTATTGAAACTATGCGCAGAGAAGGCTATGAATTACAAATAGGGCAACCTCAAGTAATTATAAAAGACATTGATGGAGCACAGTGTGAGCCATTTGAAGAAATGACCATTGATTTACCAGAACATGTGTCTGGAAAAGCTATTGAAATGGTTACCATGCGTAAAGGTGAAATGTTAAGTATGGAAGCCAAAGGCGATCGTATGGTTTGTGAATTTATAGTGCCCTCACGAGGAATAATTGGATTAAGAAATCAGTTATTAACAGCCACTGCAGGAGAAGCCATTATGGCACACAGATTTAAAGAATATCAGCCTTTAAAAGGTGGCATTCCAGAACGTCAAAATGGATCTTTAGTGTCTATGGAAAACGGCACTGCCATCCCTTATTCTATTGATAAGTTGCAAGAGCGCGGTAAATTCTTTATTGACCCAGGAGAGGATATTTATGAAGGACAAGTCATTGGCGAGAATTCTCGTGGTGATGACATGGTTGTTAATGTCACTAAAACAAAGAAGTTGAGTAATGTACGATCTGCAGGTGCTGATGATAAGGCAAAAATTGTACCTGCTATTAAGTTTTCATTGGAAGAGGCATTAGAATATATTCAAAAAGATGAATATGTTGAGGTAACACCAAATCACTTACGCTTGCGTAAAATTCTACTAAAGGAAGTTGATAGAAAGCGTGCAAAGAACCTTTAAGTAAATGGAACTTTTTGGAATAACTGGTACAGAATATATCGGCTATCTAGCGTCGTTAATGGTGCTAATTTCCTTTACCATGAAAGATGTTAAGAAGCTTCGACTGGTAAATATGACTGGCTGCATACTTTTTATTATCTACGGGTTTTTAATGCCAACGTTAAGAATAGGTTTACCAATAATCATTGCTAATTTGGCCATTTTTAGTGTGAATTTATTTTATTTAACAAAAAGCAGACACTGACACTAAATGTTTTTTACTTATCAAATTCAGTTATTGTTCTGATTTTATAGGGACGCGTGTTTTGGGTTTCGTAATAAGTCCTCATCTGAAGATCGATTGCTATACCCGTTGTAAAAAGTTGGACTCCTACAAGCAGTAACAGAACACCCAAGATGAGCAATGGTCGGTCTCCGATATCGTTCCCTAAGAATTTTTCTATAAGTAAATAGATATTGATAATCGTACCGACTAAAAAGAAAAATATTCCAAGATTACCCAGTAAGTATAATGGTTTTTGCAGATAATTGCGCTGAAACAAAATTAGAAGTATATCATTAACAACTTTAAATGTTCTTCCCAATCCGTATTTAGATTTTCCATGAATTCTATGTTGATGGCTAACTTCAATTTCACTTACACGAGCGCCATTTAAATAGGCGAGTAATCCTATAAAACGATGCATTTCTCCATATAGATTAAGCTCTTTGGCAATGTCTTTCTTAAATACTTTAAGAGCACAACCGTGATCTTTAATGTTCAATTTTGTTGCCTTTCGGATTAAAAAATTAGCAATTTTAGATGGTAGTTTTTTTAAGAAACTATCCTTTCTTTTAGTGCGAATACCCACTACTACATCCCAATCTTCCTCTTTTAATTTGTTAAGCATTGTAGGTATATCCTTAGGATTATTCTGCAAATCGCCATCTAAGGTTATAATATAGTCACCATTCGCATGGTCTAAGCCAGCAGCTAGGGCAGAACTTTGCCCGTAATTTTTTCGCAACTCAATAAGTTTAACCTTTTCGTGGTTGTGACTTTTAATAATATGAACTGTCTTGTCTGTAGAGAAATCGTCAACTAAAATAATTTCAAAGTCGAACGAAGAAAGTGCCTTATCAATGTGTTCTAGTAACGGAGAAATATTTTCTGCTTCGTTATAAAGCGGAATGACTAAAGAAAGGAACTCATTTTGTTTACTCATAGGACGTGCTACTATTACAAAGCTATTATTTTTTTAATTATGGTTTTTGAAATACTCTAAAGTATTCAGTTTTTTCAATGAGATTCCAGTGCTTAACAACATGCATTGTTAGTTGTGAGCTTTCTTCATAATTATCTTGATGATTCTCAAAGTTTTCAATAAAGACCGTAACATTTTTAGTCTTTAATTTTTGTTTGTAGTTTTGAAGTTCATTTGCTAAATGATGATTAAAAACCCAATCCACACCAATAGGATTCACCGTATTGGTAATATAATGTCCCAAGGTCATTGATGGTAAAATTGTATAGTTGGAATATCTTTCGGACAGCTCTTTCAGATTCCGATATTTCTCATATCTAGATACATGCGTATATACTGAATTTAGTCGTGGAAAAATATCTCCCACATGATGCGTTAGTTCTTTTCTAGGCTTTTCGCGATAAGGAAATTGATAGCCATAGTAGAAAGTACCTAAGTATAACCCAATTATTAAAATACCCAACCATTTTTGGATTCTTTGAAAATCCTTAAAACTTAATAAAGCCAGAAACAGTATTGACGGCGTGGAAAAATCGATTGGTGTGTTATAGCCATTACTTATTGATGCACACCACCCAAGTGCAAACATAATTACCAATATATCATATTTACGATTGTAAAAGGATTTGAATAAGCTATATGACATTCCGCTTAACCATAACAGATGAATAATACCATATTTAGCATGAGTATACAGGCTTTGGTTGGTCCAGTATAGCCAGAGGAAAATGGCTACAACAATTAGGTGTAAGGCAAAGAATTTAACATTTTTAGAGCTGTATTTGTTCAATAACCAAAGAATTCCAATGGAAATAACAATAGAGATGATATTGCCTTTTATGGCTAGATAATAAGACTTTAGGGCTGTATCGATAAAACTGGTTCCTGTGGTAAAACTGAATAACTGTTCAATAAAGGGATCTAAAGCATTTTGCCGCCAAAAAAGTAATAAAAATAAGGCGACCAAACTAATGCCGCAAATGCCCAAAACACCAATAGTTTTCCAATCTTTTCTCAATATTATAAACAAGCCAATAACTAATGGAAAGAAGAAAAAAGATTGTTTACATAAGATGCCTAGAAAAAGGAAGAGCGCACTAAGTATTAAAGACCAACTCTTCTTTGAAAAACTTACCAGAAAGTATAATCCTAGAACACTAAAAAAGATGCCATCAATGGTATTCCAAGGCATAGGCGGGTAGTTGTGAATAGAGACTAAAGCTCCTAAAATGGCAATGAAATACAGATTTTTACTTGACAGTTTAAGAACTTTAAAAGCTATTCTACTTGCTAGGTAAGAATAACTAAATACCTGAATAAAATAAAAGTAGCGATTAATTAAGTATCCATAGTCTTCACTGATATATAGCGGTAACGAGTGGAAAAATGGAGAAAAGGCAGGTTTTATATAAACAAAATCACGATGTGGAAAATACCCATTATACATGCTCCAAGAAATCCCAAAAATTGATCCCATATCGCCATCTTCTAAACCATATGGACCATAAAACACTACATAAAAACAAAGGATTAGATAAAATAAAATCCTAAACGGGTCTGCAAAAATCTTGGATAATGACAATTTGTATTTCAGTTTTTGCTAATATAGAATAATATGGCTCTTTAATTAAAAAATGAAACCTGCAATAACTAAATAAATAATTAAACCTATTTTTGAAATATGCAACATTATAGGGTTTCACCATACAGGTCCTCTGATAAGGGAGTTTGGGATGCATTTGTTTTAAAAAGCAACCAAGACACATTTTTGTTTTTCAGAGATTTTATGGATTATCATAGCGATAGGTTTAATGATTTTTCATTAATGATTTATGCTAATGAAAGGCTTGTTGCTTTATTACCTGCCAATAAAGTTGATAATGTTCTTTATTCACATCAAGGTTTAAGCTATGGAGGTTTAATTTATAATGATGATTTAAAAACTTTAAGATATATAGAAATATTTAAATCTATCTTAGAGTTTTTAAACGAGAACCAGGTAGATCAACTTTATTTGAAGGAACTACCTTTTGTGTATCATAAAAATTCTACTAATAATCCTTTGGCCTATATCTGTTTCAAGCTCAGAGCTAAGCTTCAAAGAACAGATATGCTTTCTGTTATTGATAAGAATTTTAAAAAATTTTCAAGCAGTCGAAAAGAAGGATTAAAACGAGGACAAAAACATGAACTAAGCGTTAAGGAGGTTGATAGTTTTGAGCTCTTTTGGAATTCGATTTTAATTCCAAATTTAAAGTCTAAACATGGTGTTAAGCCCTTACATAGCTTAGATGAAATTAAGTTACTAAAATCTAAATTCCCATATAATATAAGACAATTTAACGCATATCATTTGAACGGAATAGTTGCAGGAGTAACTGTTTTTGAAAATGAACAAGTTGTGCACTGCCAATATATTTCTGGAACAGACAATAGAAGTGAATTAGGTAGTTTGGACTTTTTGCACGTTCACTTACTTGAGGAAGTCTTTGCTCATAAATCCTTTTTTAGTTTTGGAACGTCTAATACAGACCAAGGGCAGTTTATTAATAAGGGCTTACAGTTTTGGAAAGAAGGCTTTGGTGCAAGATCAATTACTCAAAACTTCTATAGTATTGAGACAATTAATTATAGCAAGTTAGAAGATGTAGTGAAATGATTAAGTTTTTAGATTTACATAGAATAAATAATAGATTTCGTGATGATTTTGAGGCTGCTTTTAGGTTGTCCTTAGATAGTTCTCAATTTATACTTGGTCATAATGTCTTAAAATTTGAGTCTGAGTTTGCTCAATATTGTGGTACAAAATATTGTGTTGGTACTGCTAATGGAATGGACGCGTTAACCTTGATTTTGAAAGGGTATATTCATCTTGGTCGACTTAAGAAAGGTGATAAGGTTATAGTTCCTGCAAATACTTTTATTGCAACTATTTTATCCATTCTTCATGCGGAGTTACAACCAGTTTTTGTAGAACCACATGCAGATACCTTTAATTTATCCACTATGGAAGCCTCTTTGGCTTTTAATAATGATGTTAAAGCCATAATTATGGTGCACCTGTATGGACAACTTGCCGACGTGGGTGGTCTACAACGCTTAGCAAAAGAATATAATTTACTTCTGATTGAAGATGCGGCGCAAGCACATGGAGCAGTTTGTGATTTGGGTAAGGCAGGTAGTTTGTCAGATGCGGCTGCCTTTAGTTTTTATCCGAGTAAAAATCTAGGTGCGCTTGGCGATGGTGGGGCAATAACTACAAATAATGAATCACTAAAAGCTAGCGTTAGATTGTTGCGTAATTATGGTAGTCGTCAAAAATATAGAAATGATATTATAGGCTTCAATAGTCGATTAGATGACATCCAGGCGAGTTTTCTAAGCATTAAGTTAAAAGTGCTCGATACAGATAATGAAACTAGAAGGACAATTGCGAAGGCCTATATAAAGGGTATAAAAAATGAGAAAATTAAATTGCCTTTTTATAATTATTCTAATAATCATGTTTTCTACGCTTTTGTAGTTCAAGTTGAAGATAGGAGAGCTTTTATTGAGTATCTCGATTCTCATAACATAGAGAGTCTAATTCATTATCCAATTCCTCCTCACAAACAAGGTGCTTTGTCGCAATTTAGCCACCTTAATTTACCAATAACCACCCACTTACATAACGCAGTGTTGAGTTTACCAATAAGTCCCATAATGTCAGAAATAGAAGTGCAATCTGTTATTGACATCTTAAATGCCTATTAATTGAAAAAGTTTTTTCACTATATCAACAACGAAGTATTAATCAAAGCCGCAAGTCTTAATACAGCTAACATAACTATTAAGATTGTGGCAGGTATTCTCATTTCTAAGTTTATAGCCATTTTTGTGGGTCCAGAAGGAATGGCTCTTATCGGCAATTTGAGAAACTTTTTTAATGCAGTACAATCAATTTCCATTGCAGGATTATACAAAGGCGTTGTAAAATTTATTAGTCAATACAAATATGAGTCAAGTAAGCTTAGCGGAGTTCTTTCCACAGTTTTTTATCTCGGATTTTTTATATCAATAGTCTTAGCCTTTCTATGTTATTATAATGCTGAATTTATTAATGACTTTATCTTTCTTAATAATAATTATTCTTACGTCATTGAGACTTTAGCCATTGTCCTGCCATTCTATGCTTTAAACATGTTTGTGTTTTCAATTATGAATGGCTTTTCAAAGTACAAGATTCTTTTAATAATAAATATCATAGGTCAAATACTGGGACTTTCTGTGACGCTGTTACTTATCTGGCAAGATAAAATTGATGGTGCCTTAATTGCTGTTGTTATTACTCCAGCTTTAAATTTGCTTATAACCCTTGTTGGTATTGCTTTTCGTAAAAATTTAATGTCTTACATCAATATTTCTGATATACGATTTTCCATATTACGTAAATTAAGCCCATTTATGGTCATGGCATTAGTTTCGTCAATTGCTCTGCCAATAGTTTGTATTATTATTAGAAATTATATTGTTTCAGAAATTGGAATTAAGGAAGCAGGGTATTGGACAGCTGTTACACGTGTGTCTGATTATTATCTTATGTTTATAAATTCTTTAATGGCCCTTTATATCTTACCTCGATTTACTGAAATAGATTCCCGTAAAGAATTTAGAAAAGAGGTCTTTAGTTTTTACAAGACGATTTTGCCTCTATTCGCTGCAATTTTAGGGGTTATTTATTTGAGCAGAAGTTTGTTGGTAACCCTGCTATTTACAGAAGAGTTTAGACCTATAGAAGATTTGTTCGGTTATCAAATTCTAGGTGATTTTATGCGCGTAATGTCTATGGTAATTGCCTATAAGTTTTTAGCAAAAAAGATGTTTGCACATTTTATCATTATCGAGGTATTCTTAGTTGTTATTATGTATGTTTCAAGTATATATTTAATTGATTTTTATGGATTAAAAGGGGCAGTTATGGGGTATTGTTTAAGTTATTTAATGCACTTTGCTATTGTGATCTTAATTTTTGGCAGTTCACTTTTTGGTATTTTGAATGATAATGGCAACGAAGATTTTTAAATGATAGTGATTTGAAGCTTCCTAAATTCATCAAGGATAATATTGTGCTTAAGATTACTTCGCTTAACGCTATTGTAATATCCATAAGGCTTATTGTTTCGGTTTTTATTCAACGGGTTTTGGCAATTATGATTGGTGAAGCAGGTATTGCTAATATTGGTCAAGTGCGTAACCTTATGGTTATGCTCACAAGTACCTCTACACTTGGGATATTTAATGGAGTAGTCAAGTACGTTTCAGAGTTTAAGGAGCGTCAGGCAGTTTTAGCACAGTTTTTTTCAACAGCTTTTGTTTTTTTAATTGTAGGCTCGGTAGCATCCTCTCTGATTCTATTTTTCGGAGCCAATTACTTTTCAAATTACCTCTTTGACTCGCAAGCGTATATTTATGTATTTCAATTTTTAGCTGTGATTATGCCTTTTATTGCAGTTAATAGAGCGGCAAATGGTATCCTAAACGGATTGTCAGATTATAAACGCTATGCTAAGATTGATTTAATTAGTTATTTGCTAGGAACAGTCGCTTTATTGATTGGGCTATATACTCAAGAACTTGATGGCGTGATAGTAGCAATTGCCTTAGCACCGGTGATTCAGTTGGTCGTTTTAGTACTTGTGTTTGGAAAAGTTTTAAAGAAACATTTGAAATTAAAGGCAATAGGTTTAAATCTGAGCTTTAGGAGTAAACTGTTAGCTTATACAATCATGTCATTCGTATCTTCATTTTTATTGAGTTATATTGAAATAAATATTAGAACAACCATTACAGATGACATTAATATAAATGAAGCGGGTTACTGGACAGCAATGACATTTATTTCAAAGAACTATATGGTATTCGCAACTGGATTATTCACACTTTATGTCATTCCGAAGTTTGCAAATATTCATAGTAAGAGTGAGTTTAAAAATGAAGTTGTCAATATCTACAAAACCATATTGCCAATATTCGGATTAGGAATGGTATTAGTATATCTTTTTAGAAATATACTCATCGAGATTATATATCCTGATTTTACTGGTATGGAGCCTTTATTCAAATGGCAACTTATGGGAGATTTTGTTCGGTTAGGTGCTTTAGTATTGGCGCATCAATTTCTTGCAAAGCGCTTGGTGAAAAGCTTTGTTGTTACTGAGATTTTATCCTTAGTATTGTTCTTTATTCTCGCTAAAATTTTTATTCAATATTACAGTACAGAAGGTGTTGTTATTGCACATTTTGTGAGATACATCATCTATTTTATTGTCGTTGTTTTTGTGATTAAGGCTAACTTTAAGTATATAGCCAAAAATGGGGATTAAAGATTTTTAATCCAGGTATTCAGATAAGTTTGTGCACTTTTTATGTAGTTATGGTGGTCTTCAATAAATTGTTTTGCATTCTCTGATATTGTTTTGATTTTATCTGGATTAGTAATTAGCCATTCTAGCTTTTTTGCGATGTAATTTATGTCAGGTAGGGCATTAATGGCAACCAAATCTTCATCTAGGTTGTAATAATCGAGCCATTCGCGTTCCGCTCCAGTAAAAACCACTTTTCCTTTAGCCATGGCTTCTAAGGCATTATAACCTTGGTCGTACGCATAAATTTGGTCTAAAAGTATATGACAATTGTTATAAGCATTAATATATTCATTGTAGGGAAGACTTCTTACAGAAATTATCTCAATTTTTTCGCTATACTTTTTTTGAATCATCCCTAAAGCACCTTCAAAAATATCATTTCCTTTTTTGAAGTAATTATCAGAATTAATTCCATGAAAGATGATAATTTTATCTTTAATGATAGGAGTATTATATGTAAGTAAATCTGTATTAACAGGGTTAGGAATCATACCTAAAAATTTAGAATGCCCTTTAAGGGGTAATTGATAATCAATGTCGGATGCAATAACACCAGTTATTGCACTGTAAATATGTTCATGAAGAATCTTGTATTCTGGTTTGAGATACTTAAGACCATATGAACTCAATGACTTTTTATCCATTCCATTTTTAAATGGTGTTAAATATGAGTGTCTTATAAGCCCATCATTTGCAAAGTTTACACTAATATAATCTGTACCACAAGAGAGTAAAAAGGTCTTATTTTTATTCCAATTACTTATAAGATCGAAAATTTCTCTTTCAGTCTTAGCTAAACATCCAAATGAGGCTTCATTAATAAATTGAACTAGGTCGTAATTGCTTAATTGGGTTTTAAGATTGAGGATTTGTCGCTTAATACTTAGAGAAACCAGATCAATTCCTGAGATTTTGAAAATGATATTTTTTATACGTCTCGATATTCCTTTTTGATACTTTTTTTTAATTACAATATCGACATCGTACTTTTTAAATCCGTCATAGGGTGCAACGATAGTGGCATTGTGTCCTAGCATTTCTAATCCTTCTTTTAAAGAGTTATGAAGTCTGCTATATTCGCCAACAAGTAAAATCTTCATAGATATCGTTACATTTGTTTCAAAGATACTTTTTAATGATTAAATCTAATATCAAAAAAGTTTGCATTGTGGTTTCGTCACTTGGTGGTGGTGGTGCAGAACGATCTTCAGCTTTGCTCTCAGAGATGTTAGATGAATTGGGTTTTGAAGTACATATTGTTACCGTCCTTAACAAGGTTAATTATTCGTACAAAGGGAAGCTTTTAAATTTAGGACTCTTGAAATCGAAAGACGATTCTAGTTGGGGTCGATTGAAACGATTACTCGTTTTTAAAAAATATCTAAGAACACATAAGTTTGACTATATTATTGACAACCGCACGAGAATTGGTTTTGTCAAGGAATTAATAATTTCAAAATTAGTTTATAGTTCTATCAAAATCGTTTATGGCGTTCATAGTTTTAAAACCAGAAATTATGTTCATTCAAACAGGGTCTTAGGACGTTGGTTATATAGGTCTTCTTACAGAATTGTTTGTGTGTCGCATATGATTTCCGATAAGTTAAGGGCAAATTATGGCTTTAAAAATCTTGAAACTGTTTATAATTCTATTGCATTAAATAGCTTTAATGCATTAAAGAATTCTAACCAAAACAACGGTGATTATATTTTATTTTTTGGCAGAATCGAGGATAGTATTAAAAACTTAACTCTATTGATTGATGCTTATCAAATGTCAAAGTTGCCTGAAACCAATATCAAGTTGATTCTATTAGGCGATGGTAAGGATAAACACACCCTTCAACAAAAAGTAGAGCAGCTAAATTTAAATAACCACGTTTTGTTTTTTAATTACATGGCGAAACCCTTTCAAATGGTGCGTAACGCCTTGTTTACAGTTTTAACTAGTCAGTATGAGGGATTTCCTATGAGCTTAGTAGAATCCTTATATTTGGGTGTTCCTGTAGTATCTGTGAATTGTAATTCTGGACCAAGTGAAATAATAATAAATGAAACAAATGGTCTATTAGTAGAGAATAATAACCCCTTAGCTTTTGCAGATGCACTTAATCGAATGATTGAGGATAAAAAATTATATTTGAATTGTAAATCTAATGCTACTTCCAGTGTTGAAAAATTTTCAATGGAGAAGATAGGTTCGCAATGGAAATCGATATTAAATTAAAATAATGCCAACGCTCAAAGATACTAGCCTAATAGAGATTCCAAAGGTTCATGATGAAAGGGGATCTCTTGCAGTAATTGAAAAAGACGTAATTCCCTTTAATATTAAAAGGGTTTACTATTTGTACGACGTCCCTAGCGATAGTTATAGAGGTGGTCATGCGCATTTAGAACAACAATCCGTTATAATTGCCTTAAGTGGAAGTTTCGAGGTTATCGTAGATGACGGTGAATCTCAAAAGAGAGTTATGCTTAATAAACCCACCCAAGGCTTATTTGTTCCAACTAATATATGGAGAGAAATTGATAATTTTTCTTCCGGAGCTGTCTGCTTAGTTTTGGCTTCTACAGAGTATAATGAGAATGAATATATTAGAGCTTACGAGGATTTTAAAAATCAATCTTCACGATAGTATATCTTTTCTCCTTTTATTGATTTTACTTTTTGAAGTAACTTAAGACACCATAATGGACTTTTAAGAAGTAGTTTTTGTTTGGTGTTTAAATTGTAAAAATCAATGTTATTGATGTAAAACTCAAAACTCTTAATATCATTTTGAAATTTGCTTAGAATCGCCATTGAATACCTATTCTTATCTAGGTAGGCCTTTAGTAGATGATTGTTTTTTTCGTAAGTACGGTAGTTGTCAAATTTTGGTTTTTGACTTAAATTAAAAGTTGTATTTGATAGACTGTTGGTATTGTACGTATAGGTGACAAGTTGTTTGTTGATGAAAACAATGTCAAAATGTAGTCCAAAACGAATCCAAAGATCTGTATCCTGGCCAGACACAATACTGGGATCAAACTTCCCTGTTTTTTTAATAATATCTTTATGAAAAACTACACTAGAACTCGAAAGTAGGCTGTACTTTTTACTGGATTTAAAGAAATTATGTATTCCGAACGTTTCTATTTGTTTGAAACTATAGTTCACAGGAACAATTTTGTTTTTATATTTCTGAGCTATGGCAACACTAAAAATATTTTGATTGGGAAAATTTGATATAGCTTCATAAATAGTCTTTAAATAATTCTTGTCCCAATAGTCATCGCCGTCTAATAGTGCAATAAAGTCACTTTTACTTGCTTCGATACCTTTGTTTCTGGCCATTGAAGCCCCAAGATTTTCGGTTGTAATAACAGAAATACGTTCATCATTAATAGAATTTATAATCTCTAAACTATTATCTGAAGAACCATCATTAACTACTATGACTTCAAAATCATTAAATGACTGGTTGATAACACTGTTAAGCGTGTTCTTAATGTATTCAGCTTTGTTATAAACGGATATGACAACGGAAAAAATAGGCATTACAGTTTGTGCTTCATGGTACAAAAATAGCCCAACCTGTAGAAATCAAATAACAGCATTGAGGGATAAGCAGAATTTAGGTTTTTCAAAATACTTGCTCTGGTTAGTTTAAAAACACTTGTCATAAGAGAATCTAATCTGTAACGATGAATGCGTTGATAAAGTTTTACAATGTTATTCTCCTTGACAAGTTCATAATTTTTGACAGAAAATTCTGCCAAATTCTCTAATCCTTGTTCTATTTTTCGCATAAATAGGTAAGCATCTTCCTCGCAATCATGCACTACAGGGTTGTCAATAAAATCTAAATTAATAGAATTAGCTTTTAATGTATTGAAAAAGAATAAGTCTTCGTAACCATACTGCAGTACGGATTCATCAAACGGATATTTATTTACGATTTCTTTTTTAATCATAAAATTGGCTGAAGTATAGACCTTATCATTAGAATAACGTTCTCTCTGTTTTGTAAAAAGCCATCGTAATCGGTACGGTTTTTTTGGCTTTCGATCAGCTTCAACCATACCACCTATGACCACCTCATTATCTAAGTTGTCTAAATAATTATTGATAAAAGATTTTGACTGAGGTAGGTTTCCTGCATCAATGAATAGACAATTTTCATAATTAGCCTTGGAGGCCAATAGATTTCTGATGGCACTGCGACCAATATTTTTATCTAATTGAATTAGACTGAGATTTTTGTAATTTAAAAGATCTTGTTTTTGATATTTGATTGATGTAGAAGCATCATCAATAACTATGATTTCGTAGTCTGCGTTCGTACCTGAAACTTGATCAGAAAGTACCTTTATTAATGGTTCAATATTATAATTATAAACAGGTATGAGTATCGAAATCATATAAGCGAAAATAAGAATTAAAAGTCTTAAATTGCATATAATAACAGATCATCAATGAACGCCCAATATTCAAAGGAAATTGCGAAACTGATTAGTGAAAGGTTAATCAAAGAATTGCCGAGATTAAAGCAACAATATTCTGAATCGAAAGACAGAATAGGTTTTTTTTATATTGATGATATCTTACCTGTTGAATTGGCTAATAATTGCTTCAAAGTATTTCCGCTGAAATCTGAAATGAAGCAATTAAAGAGTATGAGAGAGTACAAGTATGTAACTGCTCAAATGAATCAGCATAACAAATTATTAGAAGATGTTCTTTATGCGTTTCAGCATAATGATGTTGTAGAGGTCATTAGTGAAATTACTGGAATCGATACGTTGTTAGCTGATGAGTCATTATATGCTGGTGGTTTGTCATTAATGGAGCATGATAATTTTTTGAATCCCCATTTAGATAATTCTCACGATGCTAAGCGCGAACGCTGGCGCGTTCTTAATTTGTTGTACTACGTTACTCCAGACTGGCAACTAGAAAATGGTGGTCATTTAGAAATTTGGCCTCATGGTCCTAAAAATGATCCTTTAGTTATTGAAAGTAAATTTAATAGGCTTGCTGTTATGGCTACACACCAAGATTCTTGGCATTCAGTAAATAAAGTCCAATCTGAAAAAAGTGCACGATGTTGTATATCTACCTACTATTTTAGTCCTGGAGCTTTAAGAAAGACAGATAAGTTTCACGTTACCAAGTTTAGAGGTAGACCTAACGAAACGCTTAAGAATCTAATTCTAGATGTTGATTCTGGATTACGAATGGCAATCCGCAAAATATTTAGGAAGGGCATTCGTAAAAATCCACATATCTATAAAGAGAAAATTAAAGATTAATTTTTTTTGCCAAAATTATGGTTTCGGTATTCATGCCATTATACATGTCATTAGTATAGCTTTTAATTTCGGTTTTAAAACCTGCGGCTCGCAATCTTGAAATTAATTCAGGTAATGCATATATTCTTACATGGTCTTCTTGGCCAAAGTGCTTTTTACGGTCTTTTGGCGAAGTAATAGAAGGGTCTTCTTTAGTTTCACCGTCAGTAAAAGGTGTCTGGATGAAGCATGTGCCACCTGGTTGTAAAACACGGTACAATTCGGACATGGCCTCTTTATCATTTTCAATATGCTCTAAAATATGATAGCAAATGATAGTATTAAAAAAGTTCTCGTTTTTAGGGATGGAAGTGATATTAAAATTGTAATCAGCGGTAAATTCATTCTCGTAATCTGAACTATAATAGTTCATTTTCAGTTGTTTAAATTGTTTATATAATATCTTTGGAGGTGAGAAGTGTAAAACGTTGCCGTTAAGTACATTATGTTTTGTGAGTTGTTTGTAAAGTCTTCTTGTTCTGCTGCGACTTCCGCAGTTAGGACATAATAAATCTTTTCCATCAAGATCAACAAAACGTTTTAGTTTTATGCTACAAATATTGCATTGATGTTGTGTTCCTCGGTATTTTAAGCTTATAACTTTTCTTAAAAAGAACTCGTTCTTTTCTAAAAAGGGTTTTGGTAGAATTTGTTTAGCAAGTGCTTTTAGTTTGCTATACATATTTAGTTTTTGCGTTGTACCACTTCAAAAACGTTATTTTCATCACACTTCAACGTTTTACTAGGATACTTTAGAAGCAGTGCATAATCATGTGTTGCCATTAAAATTGTATTGCCATTTTTGTTTATGTCTTGCAACACTTCCATGACTTCAATACTCGTTTGAGGATCTAAATTTCCTGTAGGTTCATCGGCAAGAATTAATTCGGGTTCATTTAATAAAGCACGCGCTATTGCAATGCGCTGTTGCTCACCCCCTGACAATTCATGAGGGAATTTAAAGTCTTTAGTTTTCATGGCAACTTTCTCTAAAACAGAAGCAATACGCTCTTTTATCTGTTCTTTATCTTTCCACCCAGTGGCTTTTAAAACAAATTCTAGATTACCATGAATCGTTCTATCAGGTAACAATTTAAAATCCTGAAAAACAACACCAAGTTTGCGACGTAAAAACGGAATATCTTTTTCCTTCATGGTTCTTAGATTAAAGTCTACAACATGACCATTACCTTCTTGAAGTTCTAAATCACCATAAAGTGTTTTCATGAAACTACTTTTACCACTACCAGTTTTCCCGATGAGATATACAAAATCCCCTTTTTTCATCTCAAAATTAACATTGGTTAGTACCATACTGTCTCCTTGATAGATCGTGGCATCCTTAAGTTGTAAGATTGTTTCTGACATGGGTTTTTACTGCTGTTATAGTATCTGTAAATGTAGGGCGTTATAATTCAAATCACAAATGTAAATTCTATCTTGGTATAGTGATTGAAAAGTTATATTTATGAGTTAATAATACCTTTAATAGTACTATTTATTCATGGTGTAGGCCCTGCACAAAAAGAGTTTCATGTGTTTCTCGTTAATGGTGATCCGAAAAAGGGATCACCAGATGGTAATGGAAGTCTTGATCATCCATGGGATTTGCAAATGGCACTTTCCCAAAGCTCAGAACGTATAAATAGTAGTGATATTATATGGCTAAATGAAGGTGGTTATAAAGGAAGATATTGGAGGAATATAGTAGTGGCTACAAATGATAAAGAAGACCATAATATTGCTAGAAATATAAAATTAATTGATAATGTTTTATATCATGATATTGATTTTCTGACGAAGCAAAATTCCGGAAAATGTGTCATCCCTCGCACTAGGATTTATTAAACAATTTCCGGTTACAGCTATTTTGTTGTCTGGAAATATTGTAAGAGGGAAAAATAATGCATTTAGTGTTGTTAAAGCAGCGTCATCGGTGCTTAACAATAATTTAATCTATTCGGGATATGACCATATCTACGAAAATCGTTACCCAATCTTTCTAATGGGGAATTAAAATGTCTAACAACAGAAATTACACTAAAAACAAGACTCCTTTTAGAATTCTAAAATATAAGACTACTAGTTTACCGATTGGAAGGACAGTTTTAAGTTGGAGCTCGATAGTGAATGGTATGGACAAAATGAGTTTGAGATTGATCTAGTTTTGAAATTAAGTAAATTAAATTCTAAACCAAATCATTTCAATGTTGCATTGCGAGTAAATAATGCAAGAGATGTGCTTGTAGACTTCAGTAAATATAGTATTAAAGAAGGTACACTATATGAAATCAATGATATTGACAATAGGGGTTAGTGCTTACATCAGGTGAATAAGAAAGGATAGAACGGTTAAATTAAGAATAAACTTATCAGATTATGAGAAGCCGTCAAATAATTCTAGCGCCACAAAATCAAAAAACAATTGTAATGTCTATTGAATAGTATTTCAAGGGAAAGAAAGAAAAAAGAAAAAAGGCTTTTTTAAGAGCTTATTCGCTTAGGTATTTTAACATTTAATAAGTCCGTTTATAATTATACAATTATTCTATCGTTATAGGTTTTGTATTAAATTATTTTTGAAGACATAAAAAATCATCAATATTTAGAAATCAAAAAACGAAACTAATGCTAAACTTAAAAAAACAACTAGCCCTCATTTTACTGGTATTTTCGATTTTAGGTTTTGCTCAGAAGTCTGCGATTTATACCAGTGACTTAAAAGATTATCAAAAGGCATTAACCTTATATAATAATAGGCAATACAAGGCTGCGCAATCATTATTTGACGATATTAAATACGATACCGATGATGCAATTTTAAAATCAGATTGCTCTTATTACATCGCTAATTGTGCCGTACGGCTAAATCAAAGAAATGCAGATGACTTAATTACTGAATTTGTCGAAGCCTATCCAACAAGTACAAAGCGCAATACTGCATTTTTAGATGTTGCCAATTATTATTTTGAAAATTCAAAGTATGCGTATGCGCGCAAATGGTATCAAAAAGTGGATGAGTTAAGTATTGCGCGTTCTGAGCGCGATCGGTTTAACTTCAATTACGGTTATAGTCTTTATATAACTAAGAGTAAAAAACAAGCTACTAAATACCTGAATCGCGTAGTTGATTCAAAGGAATACGGATCTCAGGCCAAATACTATATTGGTTATATGGCTTATGAAGGTGATGATTATGACACCGCTAATGAATATTTTAATCAGGTGAGTAATAATGAGAAGTACAAAGAGAAACTATCCTACTATCAAGCAGATTTGAACTTTAAGTTAGGTAAGTTTGATAAGGCCATCGAATTAGCAACTGAGCAATTACCAAATTCTAGGGGTGAAGAAGAGTCAGAATTAAATAAGATTGTAGGCGAAAGTTATTTTAATTTAGAACAGTATGCTAAAGCTTTACCTTATTTAAAGGTTTATCAAGGTAAGCGTGGTAAATGGAGTAATACAGACTACTACCAGTTGGGATATACGTATTACAAACAAAACGATTTTGATGCCGCTATTTCTGAGTTCAATAAAATTATTGACGGCAATAATTCAGTTGCTCAAAACGCCTATTATCATTTAGGTGAAAGCTACATTAATTTAGAGAAGAAACAGGAAGCACTCAATGCCTTTAGGCTGGCTTCTGAAATGGATTATGATTTAAAAATCCAAGAAGATGCTTGGTTAAATTATGCTAAGATTAGTTATGAAATCGGTAATCCATATGAATCAGTTCCTCAGGTTCTAGCAAGTTATTTAGATAAGTACCCTGAAACTAGCTATAGAGACGAGATAGAGACTTTACTAATTGATTCATACATTACTTCTAAGAATTACAAGGAGGCTTTAAAATTGTTGAAAGGGAAAAACAGTTTTGAAAACAAAGTAGCTTATCAAAAGGTGGCTTTTTTAAGAGGTATCGAATTGTATAGCGAAACCCATTACAGTGAAGCACTGGATCTGTTTAATAGTTCTTTAAAAGAACCTCGCGACCCCATTTTCATTGCGAAGGCAACATTTTGGAAATCTGAAACAGAGTATAATCTCACAAATTATAATGATGCTTTGATAGGCTTCAAACAATTTGCCGGTATGGAAGAGTCGTCTAACTTGCCAGAAATTGAAAATCTGGATTACAATTTAGCCTATACCTACTTTAAACTAAAAGATTACAATAATGCTTCAAAGTATTTTCAAAAGTTTATAGATAAAAATTCTGGTGATAGACCAAGACGTAATGACGCATATCTGAGATTAGCAGATGGTTACTTCGTGTCTAGTAAATACCAAAGTGCTATAAGTGCCTATGATAAGGCCATTCAAATTAATGAAATTGAGACAGATTACGCCTCTTTTCAAAAGGCTATGAGTCATGGCTATTTAGGGAAGAGTGCAACAAAAATTTCAGAGCTAAATACGTTTATAGAAGGTTATCCAAAATCGGCATTACGAGACGATGCCATGTACGAATTGGCTAATTCTTATGTAAAGTCAGGAAACACTGATGAAGCCATGCAAATGTATGATCGCTTAAATTCTGAGTACAGACGCAGTGCTTTCACTTCAAAAGCATTATTGAGACAAGGCTTAGTTTATTATAACGCTAATGATAATGAACGTGCTTTGACAAAGTTTAAAAAAGTAGCTAGGAATTTCCCTGGATCAGGTGAAGCTGTACAGGCAGTTTCAACAGCGCGTTTAATTTATATTGATCTTGGTCGCGTAGATGAATATGCAACTTGGGTACAGTCTTTGGATTATGTAGAGGTGACAAATATTGAATTAGATAATACAATGTATTTGGCTGCTGAAAAACCATATCTAGATAATGATACCGATAAGGCTATACGTCAGTTTAATAAATATTTAAATCAGTTTCCAAATGGGATACATGCCTTAAAATCCCATTTTTATCTCGCGCAATTATATTACAAGAAAGATCTTTCTGAAAATGCACAACCACACTATAAATATGTTGTTGAAGCCTCCAAAAGTGAGTATACCGAACAGTCTATGGTACGCTTATGTGAGATATACTTGAAAAATACAGACTGGAGAACTGCAATTCCAGTACTAAGAATTTTAGAGGAAGAAGCTGATTATCCTCAAAATGTTTTATATGCGCAATCTAATTTGATGAATGCCTTCTACCAAACTGAAGATTTTAGTGCAGCAGAATCTTATGCGGAAAAGGTATTGACAAGTAAGACTTTAGATAATAAGGTAAAAAGTGACGCCAAGATAATTATTGCACGTTCAGCTATTAAAACAGGTAATGAAGCTAGGGCCAAAGATGCCTATGCCGATGTTGAAAATATGGCTACCGGTATAGTAGCTGCCGAAGCATTATATTATCATGGATATTTTAAAAACAAAGAAGGAAAGTATGAAGCCTCTAACGCTACAATTCAAAGATTAGCCAAAGATTATAGTAGTTATAAGTACTACAGTGCAAAAGGTCTGGTGGTTATGGCTAAGAATTTTTACGCGCTTGATGATGCTTTTCAAGCCACATATATTCTAGAGAATGTCATTTCTAATTTCCCTGAGTTTGATGATGTTGTGGAAGAAGCAATATTTGAACTTAATAAAATAAAAGCCGAAGAAGCAAAAACAAATTCATCAATCGAAATAGACGATAATTAGGCAGTAGTGTTTAATGCTTAAAGCGTCATGTTTTAACCCTCAATCAAAACCTTACATATGAAAATCAAGTTTTTAATTACTATATTTTTAATATCAACTTGCATATTATTAGAAGCACAGGAGCGCACAAAAGATACGATCGATGATCAAGTGGTGAATGTGGTGAAGCCATATACTCCCACTATTTCAGACGCCTTTAAAATAAAAGATACACCAAAGTTAAACGATTCTAATATGGTGAAGAAGAAGGGAGTTAAGTATAATATCTTTTCCATTCCTGTGGCATCTACATTTACCCCTGCAAAAGGGAAAGCAGCCAACGTAGATAAGGCAAAACCTGTAAAATTATACGACAACTATGCATCAGTGGGAGTGGGTTCTTATACAACCTTATTAGGAGAGGTTTACCTAAATCATGCCTTAAGTAATACTGAAAATGTTGGTGGTTATTTTAGTCACCATTCATCCTCTGGTGGTATTCAAGATGTCAGATTAGATACTAATTTTAGTAAGACAGGTTTAAATGCCCATTATTCTCAAAAATTAAGAGATTTTTCATGGAAAATAGATGGAGGATTTGACTTAATGACCTACAATTGGTATGGTCTAGCAGGAGCTCTTGATGATGATACCTCGGCAATGGCGGTTGATCCTACCCATACTTTTAATACGTTTTACTTGGGTGGTAAATTAAAATTTGACGATGCCATAATTAATGATGGAAGTGTAAGATTTAGACGATTTGGAGATAATCAAAATTCAGGTGAAAATCGATTTGTTGCAAATACAGGGTTTGATGTGCCTATTCAAGGAGAAACCATAAATACTGAATTCTATATCGATTACATTGGAGGCAGTTTTGATAGGGATTTTAACAATACAGGTGAAATCCGTTATGGAAACATTACTTTCGGTTTATCTCCTTCATATCAATTAAAACAGGATGATCTCACAGTTGATTTAGGAGTTAGTTTAGTATTTCTTAATGATACAGAGTTTAACGATAACAAGTTCTTTATTTATCCAAATTTTGAAGCCTCTTACCGTTTAGTAGATGAAATCTTAATTGCTTATGGCGGAATAAAAGGAGAATTACAGCAAAACTCGTATTACGATTTTGCAACTGAGAACCCTTTTGTGTCACCAACACTAACTATTGCTCCAACAGACCAACGTTATAATGGATTTATTGGATTAAAAGGAAAGTTGTCTAATAACGTTAGCTATAATATTAAGGGTAATTATTATGCTGAAGAGAATAAACCATTATTTAAGGCTAATGATGCACAAACTTTTGCCACGGAAGACTACCAATTTGGTAACTCATTTGGAGTGGTTTATGACGATATAAAAACATTTTCAGTAGCTGGTGAATTAAATATTAATATCAATAGAAATTTTACTTTAGGGTTTAAAGGAGAATATTTTAATTATAATACAGATACTCAAGCAGAAGCTTGGAACCTGCCAGATGTAACTGGATCCATTTTTATGGATGTTCAGATTTCCGAAAAATGGTTTGCAGGAGCTAGTGCATTTTACGTCGGAGAACGAAAAGATCAGCAGTCGCTTGTCGGTGTGTTAGTAACTCCAGATCCAACACCAATTGCATTAGATAGCTATTTTGATGCAAATGCCCATTTGGGTTATAAAATCAATGATCAGTTGTCGGTATTTGCTAAAGTCAATAACATGCTTAATCAGGATTATCAGCGTTATCTGAATTTCCCAGTGCAAGGAATACAAGCATTAGCAGGTGCAACGTATCAATTTGATTTTTAAAGTAGTGTGAGTTTAGCTAGATAGTCAAAGTGTTGGCCATCAAGAATTTTTTCGCATTTTAAGCCTACAGTATTACTAATATTATTTAAGGTTTCAAAATCAAGATAAAGCCATTTCATTGGTGACTCCTTTTCACCTTTATAGCTTAGGTAATAATCTAACTCGCCATAATATGTTGTATTTATATCTTGCCAAAATCCACCATCCTCATCTAGGTACATGTATTTAATGTCTGAGGAATCAATTAATATTTGACCATTAGGATCAAGTAAAGATTTTAGATGATGTAAATAATGAGGTGTGTCCTTCAATGTCTGAAAAATACCAGTTCCATTCATTAAGAGTAAAATTGTATCAAAAGAATCAGTTTCTTCTAACAGAGATTTTAGTTCTGCATTAGATACACCTCTTGACTGAGCAACTTCAATAGCACCTTTGGAAATATCTATAGCTTTAACGCTAAGTCCTTTGTCTTGTAGCCAGAGACTATGACTTCCTGAGCCACAGCCCACATCAAGTACCTTGCCATAACTGAGTCGCAAAGCCTCCTTTTCTAAATTAGGCATTTCAGAAAAATTTCTAAATAAATAGGGAAGTGGAAGAGTATCTTCGTCAGAGATACTTGTGGATGTAACAAGATCTTTAGAATACAATCCCTTATAGTAATCAATCAAGGCTTTACCAAAAATATCTTTCATTATCAATTTATCTTATTCAACTTGATTTGGCATTCTATTCTATTTATCTTTACAATATGCACGACCAGATCAACAATCTTCCTAAACTTGCTAAGGACAAACATAAAGAAAATAAGGCCTTTTTCAATAAATTAAGGAAAAGGCCCCCAAAACAGTTAGATTACCTTATGCAAGAATTGCACGAGGAAGAGTTTGAACGTACGGACTGCCTTGAATGCGCTAATTGCTGTAAAACAACAGGACCTCTATTTACAGATAAAGATGTTCAGCGTATTTCTAAATTCTTTAAAATGAAAGAACAACAATTTATTGAAACCTATCTGCGAATTGATGAAGAGAATGACTATGTGTTACAATCGGTTCCCTGTACATTTTTGGGAGAGGACAATTATTGTTCTATATATGAAGTAAGACCCAAGGCATGTAGAGAGTTTCCGCATACAGATCGAAAGAAGTTTCAACAGATTTCTAATTTAACATTAAAGAATGTGGCCATATGTCCAGCAGCTTATAACATCGTCGAAGAAATGAAAAAACGAATTCAATTATAAAAACTAAGGCTTCGGAATAATTTTTGATATTTCAGTAGGAATAGAACTTAGCTATGAAAAACATTGTACTAAAAACCATCTTCTTTGTATTTACAATTAACCTCTCCTTCGGGCAGCAATGGATGAAGAATTTAGATATTGCCCAGCGCCTTGCTCAAGTACAAAATAAAATGGTGTTAATGGTTTGGGAAGAGACTACCAATTATCAATATCCGGTTTTAGTTAAAAATGAAAATGGTAGAACAATTTTTATCCAGAATTTGTTCGATGATGAGCAAGTGAGTCCTCTTATCTGGGCTAATTTTGTTCCAGTTATAGTGAGTGAGTATCAATATGCTGATTTATTTGAAAGAATTAAAGGAAAACGTTCTCAGGCCTATATAGATAAATTTAATGATGACTCTATTAAAATACTCGATGTCAATGGCAATATTTTGAATGTAAATTATGTCACCGAAGATTTTCAAAATATAACCGAGATCATTAATCGATATGCTTTAACTACAACTTACATTGAGAAGGAATTACGGGATTATAAAAACGATTATAATTTTTATTCTGCTTATTTTTTGGCGTCAAAATATTTGGACTTTGGGATTTATGCTGATAAAAAAATAAGATCAGAAATTGTTAAACTATCGCGCATTTATACAGAGGAAGCTATAAGTTTAATTAAGAGTCAGAACGAAGAGGATCAGTCTCTTTTAAAGCAGCGTTGTGACTTACTTAAGCTACAAGAATATTTAATTCTAAAACGTCCAAAAAAAGTCTTGAGATTCTTGAAGAAGTTAGATGAGGAGGCTGTATTAGAGAATAATAAACCATTCGTTGCATTTTTATACTACACCGCTTATATGAGCTTAGATAAAACTGAAGACGCTGCGGTGTGGAAATCTAAAATTTCTTCACTAAATTTGAGCAAAGCAGAACTTATAATAAAACTCAATTCCTAGGACCTTTGGAAACTATTATAAACTATTTTGAAACAATTCCATCCAAGCATCGCAGTATTATCTTGGTTGGTGGTTTAGCATTATTTTGGATCATAGAAGGTGGTCTTCCATTATTTAAGTTTAAATACAATAAGTGGAAACATGCATTGCCAAACCTGTTCTTTACTTTAACAACAGTTGTAATTAATTTTGCTTTGGCTTTTTTACTTCTTGGAACTGCTGATTGGGTAAAGGCAAATGAATTTGGAATTATCAATTGGCTTCCAGAAATGCCGTTATGGTTATATGCACTTCTAGGGGTATTATTACTTGATTTTTTTGGGGCATACCTTGCTCATTTTGTAGAACATAAAGTAAAACCGTTATGGATGGTGCATTTAGTACATCATACAGATCATAAAGTAGATACAACGACAGCGAATAGGCATCATCCAATAGAAAGTCTTATAAGATTTACATTTACATTGTTTGGTGTTTTAGTTGTAGGTACTCCAATAGCACTTGTGTTTTTATACCAATCTTTATCTTTGGTGTTTACTCAGTTTAATCATGCTAATATTAAAATGAATAAGGCTTTAGATAAAGCCTTGAGTTATGTGATTGTCTCTCCAGATATGCATAAGATTCATCACCATTACCGATTACCCTACACGGATTCTAACTATGGCAATATTTTTAGTGTTTGGGACCGACTGTTTGGTACGTTCATGTATATGGATCGTGAAAAATTGGTTTATGGAGTAGATGTTTTTCCAGATGAACAGAAGAATAGTCATATAGGAGAGTTACTTAAGCAACCATTCCAAAAATATGAAAAGCCAACGCTTTCTGCTGATACTGAAAATTAGTATTTTCTTAATTTGTCTTGTGATGGGTTGTCATTCCAAAAATGAAATCGATGTTCAAGGTCACAGAGGATGCAGAGGATTGTTTCCAGAAAATTCATTACCTGCCTTTGAGAAGGCTTTAGATTTGGGTGTTCACACACTAGAGATTGATATAGTTATTTCTAAAGACTTAAAGGTTGTTGTGTCTCATGAACCCTACATGAATCATATTATTTGTAAACAACCAAATGGAGAAAATATTTCTGATAGCATTCTAAAGCCTTTTAATTTATTTGATTTAAATTATGAAGACATTAAAGCCTTTGATTGTGGCTCAAAGTTCCACCCAAGTTATCCGAATCAGAAGAAAATTAAAACATATAAACCGCTTTTGGCTGAGGTTTTTGAATTAGCTAAAGCTAAGAATCCAAAGGTTAGATTTAATATTGAGATCAAGTCTAAGCCTCAGTATTATGGTATCTATACGCCAGAGCCTGAAACATATGTAAAACTAGTTTTGAATGAAATTAAATCGAGTGGTTTTTCAAGTCAAGTTAATTTACAGAGTTTCGATTTGACAATTCTGGAGGAAATTAATAATCAAATGGAACCTATGCCAGTTGCTTTATTAGTTGATGAGGATGAGATAATTGCTAAAAAGCTAAAACAACTGTCTTTTAAACCAGAAATAATTAGTCCGTATTATAAGCTACTTACAGAAGAAAACGTTATGAATTATAAATCGAAAGGATTCCAAATAATTCCTTGGACAGTAAATGAAATCTCAGATATGGAATCAATGATAGGACTTAAGGTAGATGGATTGATAACGGATTATCCAGATCGACTAATTGGTTTGCTTCAAAATTAGTTTTTTCTGTCATTAACTGACAAAGACAAGTATTTCCTCTGATATTTTTGCAGTTTGTAGGATTTTTAGTCTCTAAAATGACAAACAGTTTATGTTTGTCATTGGATTAATTAATAACTGTTGAACTAAGCACACGTATGTTTAATTTAACGCTGCATTGTTTTGAAAAATTTAATCCGAATTTGTCTCATTGTTATTCTCGTTTTACTTTTAAGTTTTACCCTTCAGGCCCAAGGGCTATATGCTGAGCTTGAAAAAAATAGAAATATTCAAGCTAAAAATCTTATTCATAAGCTTAACAAATCAAAGGATACTTTAATTCTTCAAAGCGATAAAAAAATTAATTATCTCTATTCTATCAATAAGAATTTAGGTCGTGATTTTGATGTCTATGTAGATACCACGTATTACGAGTTACCACTTAATAAATTACCTAAAGGAAAACATGTTCTTGTGGCAGTTCAATCTCCAAAGCGAATTGTGTTTGTTGTGAAAATCTTAAAAGATAATCCCGATTCTGAACCAGTTAAAGTGGTTTCTGAAGAAAGTATAATAAGAGAACCTGTGCAAGTAACAAGTACTGAAAAAGGTTAATCATAAATTAAATATTTAAGTCTTGTTTTTTTGAAAGCCTCTAAGTCTTCTTGCCAAGAAGCTTTTATGTCCCTTTCGGTAATGCCAGATTCTATTTTTTGTTGTAATGTTTCGTTACCAGCATGTGTTGTAAAGTTTTTAGTATTGAATACCTTAGACTTATCAGTTGCATTATTGTAAGCATCCATAATATACTTAAGTGTAAATGCTCTTTTAACTTTGATATTAGACAGATCAGCTCCGTGACATAATTCATTTTTATGTTTAGGATACTTAGATCCAAAATTTGGTTCTGGTGTGTAACTAAAATTATAGTGGTCTTTATCCAAAAACGGTGCGCCATACCGTTGAAATTGGAACTCCGTTCCTCTTCCAGCATTAATATTAGTGCCTTCAAATAGTCCTAAGCTTGGATATAATGCAATAGCTTGGTCATTAGGTAAATTAGGAGATGGTCTAATGGG
Source organism: Winogradskyella sp. (assembly GCF_013213975.1). Lineage (GTDB taxonomy): Bacteria > Bacteroidota > Bacteroidia > Flavobacteriales > Flavobacteriaceae > Winogradskyella. The sequence goes on along the minus strand of NZ_JABSST010000041.1, from coordinate 2,420 downwards.
TAAGCTATAAGAACTTTCATGATTATAACCTACCATTTCTATAACCGTGAGATTACATTGTATACCCTCGACTAACCAACCTTCTCCATTGATCATTTTAGCATATTCACCTATGGTCATCCCATGAACTAAAGGGATAGGGTGCATTCCTAAAAAGCTACTATATTCTTTCTTTAAAGTGGGTCCGTCAACATAGTTGCCATTCGGATTAGGTCTGTCCAAAACAATGAGCTTTATATTATTTTCAGCACAAGCTTCCATCACATAGTGCAAGGTTGATATATACGTGTAAAATCGAACACCTACATCTTGAATATCAAAAAGAATAATGTCTAAATCCTCTAATTGTGCTTTCGTTGGTTTTTTGTGCTTACCATGCAGTGAAAAAATAGGCAACTTTGTTTTAGTGTCTAAACCATCTTTTACATGTTCACCAGCATCTGCAGTACCTCTAAAGCCATGTTCTGGTGAAAATACTTTTTTAATGTTAATATTTCGTTGCAGCAATGAATCTACAATATGCATATAGTTTAGTGCAGCAAACTTTCTTACTTTTTCTCTAAAAATTACTGAAGTTTGATTGGCAACGAGACCAACGCGTTTACCTTGCAATAAAGACAAATAATTCTCAGTTCTATTCGCACCAACACTAATAGAATTATCTGCTTTTGAAAGTTCTTTAGTAATGTCAGTTTCTATGGCTTTATCATTAGATTTAGATGCACACGCAATAACTATTAAAACAAATAATAAAGCTGTATTTTTGAATACCTTAAAACGCATATTTAGATTTGAATTTTGAGTTGTTTATAGCTAAACGCATTATTGGTAATAAAGCGTATAAAAATAGTGTTTCAGCACCAATAATTAAAATTGGTATTGCTGCTATTGCTATCGGAATTATTGTTATGCTTATTGCTATAGCGACCGGATTAGGACTTCAGAAAAAGATTAGAGATAAAGTCGTAGCCTTTAATGGTCACATTGAAATTGCAAATTACGATACAAATGCCTCAGATGAATCTCAAGTCCCTATTTCCTTAAAACAAGATTTTTATCCAAACTTTTCGGCAGTGCAAGGAGTCAAACATATTCAAGGTGTCGCAACGAAATTTGCAGTAATCAGAACTGAATCTGATTTTGAAGGAATTGTGATTAACGGTGTAGGAGCAGATTATGATTGGAGTTATTTCAAAGAATTTTTGATAGACGGAAGATTACCTAACTTTTCTGGAGATAGAAATGAAGATATTTTAATCTCGCAATATGTAGCAAACCGATTAGGATTTGAGGTTGGTGATAGTTTTCAAGCATTATTTTCTAATGGAAGTTTAAATGGTAGACCCAGAATAATGAAGTTTAATATTGTGGGTATATACAACTCTGGTTTTCAAGAATTGGATGAGAAATTCGGGTTTGCAGATCTAAGACATATACAACGAATCAACAAATGGGAGCCCTACCAGATTGGAAGTTTTGAAGTTTTTGTTGATGATTTTTCTCAATTGAACGAAACCGCATTTAAAGTAGATCAAGAGGTTGGATCCTTTTTGAATGCTGTACCTGTTAATCATAAATATTATACTGTTTTTGAATGGGTGAAAATATTTGATGCAAATACTAATATCATTATTGCAATTATGATTATTGTGGCAGGTATAAATATGATAACAACACTGCTAGTACTTATTTTAGAGCGTACCAATATGATTGGCATATTAAAGGCTTTAGGTAGTTCTAATTGGTCAATTAGAAGGATTTTTCTTTATAACGCATCTTATCTTATAGGTTTAGGATTATTATGGGGAAACTGTATTGGTTTGGGCTTACTTTTTGCCCAAAAATACTTTAAGTTATTTCCACTAAATCCAGATACTTATTATGTTAGTGAAGCACCAGTTTACATGCATTGGGATTATGTGGTTCTGCTAAACGTAGGTACGTTTATAGCGTGTTTATTAATGCTCCTTATTCCCTCTGTTATTATTTACAAAATATCTCCTGTTAAGGCCATTCGGTTTGATTAAACATAACTGACTTTTAACTTCCTAATAAATTGATTATACGTAAATTTGCAGCGCAAATTAAAACTATGGATTACGCAGAAAATATATTAGGTACTATTGGCAATACACCTTTAGTTAAAATGAATAAACTTGTTGAAGAATTACCGTGTTTGGTTTTAGCCAAATATGAGACCTTTAACCCGGGGAATTCAGTTAAGGACCGTATGGCTTTACAAATGGTGGAAGATGCAGAGGCAGACGGACGCTTAAAGCCAGGAGGAACTATTGTCGAAGGTACCTCTGGAAACACGGGTATGGGCTTAGCATTAGCAGCAGTAGTTAAAGGTTATAAATGTATTTTTGTAACAACGGATAAGCAATCAAAGGAGAAAGTTGATATTCTCAGAGCCTTAG
>NZ_JABSST010000040.1 GCF_013213975.1 Winogradskyella sp. | reverse complement strand
TAAGATAACTTTTTTAGCAAAGTCTTTAGGATTTCCAACTTCTGCTAAAATCCCAGTTTCTCCATCAACAATAACCTCAGCAATACCACCAGCATCTGCAGCAACTATTGGAACACGACACGCATATGATTCTAAAAGAACACCGCCAGTAGGTTCGTTGTTAGAGGTAAATAAGAATAGATCTAGTTCAGGTAATATCTCAGGGACGTCTCGTCTAAATCCAGTAAAAATAATGTGTTTGGCGATTCCTTTTTTATCTACGTAATTCCGAATGTCTTGTTCTAAACTACCTTTTCCAACAAGTATAAATTTTGCATTTATGTTGTGCTCCTTGATAAGAATTTCTGCCGTATCAATCCACGTGTAATGATCTTTAAAACCTGTAAATTCCGCAATATTTCCTATAAGTTTTTGGGATTTAGGAATATTAAATTCGTCATGCAATAAGCCGTTGGCCTTTTGCTTTTGAAATTTGTCAATATCAGTAACACTTCCAATTACCGTAAATCGACTGTGGTCTTTAACTGCAAATTTTAAAGATTCTACAACTGGTAGGGATACACAGATTATTTTCTTAATACCCTCGTAATTGTATTTCCATTTTCTGAAGACATTGGTATCTACGCGTTTAATTAAGGTTCTACATAAAACTAATGGTACTTTTAATCCAAAAATAAAGGCGGCTAGTACAGCTAAAGTATGTGCTTTACTGCTATGGATAAATATTACAGATGCCTTATTTTCCTGAGCTATTTTTTTGAATGTTTTAGCATAGGATAAACTGTATTCAGATTTGTATTCAAAAGGAATAACGTTCATGCCTTTTTCTGAAGCAACACGATTGATTTCAGAATCTACAGGGCAAACAATCCATTGGTCTTCAACATAACCTTCAGCTTCAAAGGCTTCATAGAGATAGATTATTTTTTGCTCATGACCACGCCAACCATTAGAGGCTGTAAATTGTATTAATCGCATGCGATATTCTTTAAAGTTGCTAATGTAAGTATTAAGCCTATTTAATTTTATATAATCCTAAGGCTTTTTTAAATTTCTTACTAGCTAACACATAGTTTACATAGAGTTTGTTTTTTAGACTTAAGAACCTCCATTTGTGATGCGGAATTAAGTCCGAAGTCACTTGTTTATCAATTTTCTCTGATACGATAAAGTCTTTTTTAATAGCATTCCAATCTACCTTATCATAACCATCAAATTCATTGACTTTATTCTTTTCGTGAATAATTGACATCCATAATCGCCTATTGGCAATTTCAATACGACGTGATTCTTTTTTCCACATATTGTGATCACTAAACCAAACTGTTTTAGGAGAATCATTTTTCTCAATCAGACTGATAAAAGGATTAAAAATATGCTCTTTTTTTCCAAGCATTATATGAGGTGATATTTGAAGAGAGTAACCTTTTAAAATATCAATAGCCATGAATTCTTGGTGATTAAACTGAGACTGAATGGTTGCAATATAATCCTTATGAATACAATCGTCATTATCAATTCTAGATGTAATGAGGTATTCAGAGTTTTCACTGCTACCATTTATATAGGTCTTTATTGAAGAATGAAATTCTTCCATTCCATTAATATAGAACGTCCTAAAGTGAGAATACGGTTGTAATAATTCCTCAACTATTTTTTTGAAATCCTCATCAGTAGTGATATCAAAAAAGAGTAACCATTGAAAATTGGTGTTCGTTTGACTTGACACAGAAGGCAAGCAATAATTGCTAAATAATTCAATACGATGGGTCATCCATTCTCTCGTCAATAAAGACTCGTTGTTTTTGGTGACGTTCCAATTTTTATTTTTTAAATTAAATCTGGTTATTAGATAGTGTTTAAACATTAGGTCGTATTGAGAGCACAAATTTAAAGAATTAAATACCTACTTTTGCAGCTTATGACAAGAACTCATGGCTGAAAAGGTTATTATACATAAAAACTCTTCTTTAAAAACTAAAGCAGTAAAAGAGGCTTTAGATAGGTTTAATAATGAGGGAGAATTGATTGGTACTGGCTACCGAAATGTCATAAAAGTCTTAGAAGTTGATGGTGTTAAGTATAATATTAAGGCCTTTAAGGTACCTAATGTTATTAATAAAATTGTTTATCGATTTTTTAGAAAAAGTAAAGCGGAACGTTCGTTTCTCTATGCTGAAAAATTATTATATAACGGTATTCTTACACCAAGTCCTGAGGCTTATGTCGAGTGCTTTTCATTATTTGTATTTGGGAAAAGCTATTACATCAGTAAACAACTTGATTATGATTTTACGATACGTAAATTAATTGACCAACCGCAGTGCGAAGATTATGATTCCATCTTAAGGCAGTTCACCCAGTTTACCTTTCTATTACATGAAAAAGGGATTCATTTTTTAGATCACTCCCCAGGAAACACTTTAATAAAAAAAGAGAATGATGGGTATAAATTCTATTTAGTAGATCTCAACCGAATGGAATTTAAAACTTTAAGTGATGATGAACGATATGCTAATTTTGCCCGTTTATCACCCAAGGATTATATGTTAGATATCATAAGCGAAGAATATGCAAAGTTGATTAACCGACCTCATAATGAGGTTCGAGAGCGTATGTATTATTTTTCGGAAAAGTTCTCTTCTGGTTTCAAAAGAAAAGAAGCTTTTAAAAAGAAGTATTACTTCTGGAGAAGTAAGAAAAACTAGGTTTTATTCTTGTAAAGCTGTCTCAGTTTTTTATACTTAAGGTAGGTGATTTTCCACGTTTGGTAACAAATTCTAAAGCCATTTTTGCCATCTAAAAATCCTAATCTAAGGATATAGGCTTTGAAGAATGCCCATGTAGGATTCCAAATAATATTTAGAGCTGAAGCGCCTTTACCTTTGCTGTAATAAGCCTCTGCCGCAATAGTTGAAAAATATTCTGATTTCTGATCCATTTCCTCATAGGTCTGATAAGTCCAATGTAAAATATCACCTTTAAGATATCCAACTTTGGATTTGGCATCTAACAATTGAACATTATCATGAGGATTAATTCCTCTCCATTCGGCTTTGGTTTTATCAAAAACTCGTAATTTTTTATTAGGATACCAATCCGAATGTTTTATCCATTGTCCGCAAAAATTATTGAAACGTTTGGCATAATAACCATCAAATTCCCAAGTTGATTTTAGATTTAAGAGCGACTTTTGCAATTCTTCGGATAAAGCTTCATCCCCATCTAAAGAAACTACGTGATTATATTTTACTTGGTCTAGTGCAAAATTTTTTTGCTCAATATATCCGAGAAATTCTTGTTCTATAAATCTAACGTCGAATTTTTCGCAAATAGATTTTGTACTATCTGTAGAATGGGAATCGATGACGACGATTTCATCTACAACAGGTACTAAAGATTGTAAACACCTTTCAATATTTCGTTCTTCGTTGAAGGTTATTATTACACCAGATAGTTTTAACATAGTCCCATTTTAACAGTTGTAAAAATAGTATTTTTGTACTTATGCAAATACCACTTAAGGCCACTGTAATTATAAGTACTTATAACCAACCTGATTGGTTAAAATTGGTCTTGCATAGTTATACTTTACAAACGGAGGGGAATTTTGAAATTATTATTGCAGATGACGGATCTGATGAGTCTACTAATACAGTTATTCATGAATTTTCTAAATCATATAAAATGCCGATAAATCATATATGGCAGGAGGATAATGGATTTCAGAAGACTAAAATTTTGAATAAGGCTATACTCGCAAGTCAAAGCGATTATCTCATTTTTACGGACGGTGATTGTATTGCTCGTAAGGATTTTGTTGAAACGCATTTGACATTAAAAAAATCGAAACATGTCCTTTCAGGTGGTTACTTTAAGCTTACAGAAAAAATTTCCAATGCCATTACTCCGGAAATAGTTACCAAACAAAAGTGTTTTGATAAAATTTGGTTGTTGGCAAAAGGTCAGCCAAAATCGTTCAAGCTAAATAAGCTGACTAGATCAAAGTTTAAAGCAAAGTTATTAAACACATTAACGCCAACTAAGGCCACGTTTGATGGTATGAATGTCTCATGTTTTAAAGAGGATGTTTTAGCAGTTAAGGGTTTTGATGAACGTATGCAATATGGAGGTGAGGATCGAGAGATTGGTGAACGTATGATGAATAATGGTATTACTTTTTTGCAGGTAAGGTATAGTGCTATTTGCGTACATTTGCATCATGAGAGGCCTTATAAGAATGAAGAGGCAGAATCCTTAAATCGTAAGATTAGGAAATCGACTAAAAACAACAGAAAAACCTATACCAATTTTGGTATCAAGACCTAAATTATGGCATTACCAAAAATCACAGTAATAATTGCTACTTATAATAAAACCGATTGGTTAGAGAAGGTGCTCTATGGTTATAGTATTCAAACGTATAAAGACTTTGATATTATCATAGCAGATGACGGATCAACAAATGAAACCAAAGCGTTAATTGACAAGTTCAAAGTAAACTATCCAGTTAAAATCACACATGCTTGGCATGAAGATAAAGGCTATCGACGTCAGAAAATTTTAAATGAAGCCATTGTTATGGCTAAAAATGAATACATCCTGTTTACCGATGGCGATTGTATTCCAAGAGAGGATTTTGTGGAAACCCATGCCATGCATGCAGAAAGCGGTTATTTCTTATCAGGTGGATATTGTAAACTTCCTATGGATATCAGTGAGACTATAGTGGAAGATGATATTAAATCAAAACGTTGTTTTGAGGTAAAGTGGCTAAAAGAACAAGGTGAATTAAGTGGAAAGAATAAGTTAAAGCTCTCTGCAAAAAATGGTTTTGCCAACATTTTAGATTTATTGACTCCAACAGGTGCTACCTTCAATAATTGTAACTCTTCTGCTTGGAAATCGGATCTTATTGCCATTAATGGTTATGATGAGCGTATGCAGTATGGTGGTCCAGATAGAGAGTTAGGTGAACGACTCATTAATAATGGTATTAAGACAAAGCAAATTCGTTATAAGGCCATTTGTTTACATTTGGATCATGCACGTGGGTATAAGACTCAAGAATCTTTAGACCGAAATTTAGCGATCAGAGCTAAGGTAAAAAAGGAAAATCTTAAATGGACCGAATACGGCATTATAAAAGGTTAGTTCTAATGAACCCTTAAGAATTGCTCTAATGGTGCTTTAAATAAATCCGGTCTCAATTCCATATAAAGCTCCTGGGCTTTTGATTTAAGTTCTTTTGGATGATCTATACCTTTATACGGGGTGTCTAAGTAATCTTTTAGATGCACTGACACATGCTTTTTGTCATCATCAAACATATTCCATGCTTCCTTTTTAATCCAAGGGGAGAAAATAGTAAATGTTGGAATATCTAGTGCTTTGGCCATATTTATTGCCCCGCCTTCATTTCCGATTAACGCTTTGCAAAAATGCGTTAAGGCCAAAAAATCTCTTAAACTCTTTCCAAAGATGTTAAAATAAATTTGTTTCTGGGTTTTTAGGCTACATAAATCATAGATTGCTTTAGCATCACTTTCTTGTTTAGGGATATAATTAAATAGTATTTGACAATCTTTTTGTTCATTGACGATAAGATCTATAACCTGAGCCATGTAAGCATGCGGATAGGTTTTATTGTGACCACTTCCTAAAACACCAATCATAAATATTGGTTTATTAAGATCTAAATTTTGAGCTTCTAAATATTGCTTTGCAGACGTCTTTTCTGAGTCTGTGAGATAAATTTTAGGTTTGATACTATTACTATTAATATTTAAAGGCTGCAACAATTGCAATCTGTTTTCAATGGCTAATCCAGCATTCGTTTCCGGTTTTAATTTATGTTTAAATCTGTGATTATAAATTAATACATTATACCCTTTGTCAATAGAAATTTTTGTCTTCGCTTTTGATCTCAATGCAATAATATTGCTCGATAATTTGGAATAGACATCAATAACTACATCATAGTTTTCTCGACGCAATTGGTTGGCAAATTTCAACAGTTTATACTTACTCTTTTCGTGCTTAGGTGTAAAAAATTGAAATTTATCAATATTAGGATTTTGCTCTACTACAGGGTAGGTGTGAGAATTGATTACATAGTGCAATTCTGCTTGTGGATAATGGTGTTTCAAAGCTTCAAATAAAACACTTGTGGCCAAAACATCACCAATCATTTTTTGCTGTATGATTAAAACCTTCATTTATACAGCAACATCATATTCTCGAAGAGCATCGTTCAAAGACGTTTTTTTATCAGTACTTTCTTTTCGCTTTCCAATAATTAAGGCACACGGCACTTGAAATTCTCCTGCAGCAAAGGTTTTTGTATAACTTCCAGGAATCACTACAGACCTTGCTGGTACACGACCTTTCATTTCTATTGGCTTATCACCAGTTACGTCAATGATTTTAGTGCTCATAGTTAATACAACATTGGCTCCAAGTACGGCTTCTTTTTCTACATGTACTCCCTCCACAACAATGCAACGACTACCAATAAAAGCACCATCCTCTATAATTACAGGAGCAGCTTGTAAAGGTTCAAGAACTCCACCAATACCAACTCCACCAGAGAGGTGTACATTCTTTCCAATTTGTGCACAGCTTCCAACTGTCGCCCAAGTATCGACCATAGTACCTTCATCTACGTAAGCACCAATATTAACATAACTTGGCATCATAATAACCCCTTTAGAGATATAAGCACCATGTCTTGCGACAGCGTGAGGTACAACTCTAATGCCTTTTTCTTTATAGTGTCGTTTTAATGGAATTTTATCATGGTATTCAAAAATACCAACCTCATGGGTTTCCATTTTTTGTATTGGAAAATATAAAACAACCGCCTTTTTTACCCATTCATTTACTTGCCAACCATCTGCAGTTGGTTCTGCAACTCTTAGGCTTCCCTCATCAATAAGGTCAATAACTTCTCTTATGGCACTAATAGTTTCTTCATATGTAAGTTGAGATCTGTCATCCCAAGCATTTTCTATAATCGATTGTAAGTCTTTCATCTGAGCTATTAAAATTTTACCCCAAAGATAAGCTGATAATAGGCTTCAAAAAATATTTTTAAAAAATTTGTGACCTTATAAAAATAGTGGTGTCTAATAAGTATTAAATGCGATGATAATTTATTCTGAATAAATTGATCTGAGAGTTTAATTAATAGCTAATTACGAAAACTCCTCTCCCCTTAATTTGAGGAGTTTTCTTTTTTTAGAACATATACCAATTGAATAATTGACGTTTTGTATAAGTATTTAATGTGATTTATTTGTAGAAGATGATAAAATCTACGATTTAATGGGTAGCCAATTTAAAAACGCTTCTTTTTTATCAGAAGCGTTTTTTATTGCACTATCTTTGCGGCACATGGGAAGATTAATAGCCATAGACTACGGTACTAAACGCACTGGCATAGCTGTTACTGATGAGCTGCAAATTATTGCATCTGGTCTTATCACAGTTGAAACTAAAGATTTAGTTACTTTTTTAAAAGAATATACTGCTGTTGAGACGGTTGAGAAGTTTGTAGTAGGGGAGCCAAAGCAGATGGATAATACTGCCTCTGAAAGTGAAATCTATATTCAAAAATTTCTTAAGGTTTTAGCCAAAGAATTTCCTCGAATTCCAATTGTTAGAGTAGATGAACGATTTACCTCTAAAATGGCATTTCAAACCATGATAGCTAGTGGATTAAATAAAAAGCAAAGACAGAATAAAGCCTTAATAGACGAAATCAGCGCAACGTTAATATTACAGAGTTACCTTTCTTCAAATTTTTAAATAAGAATCGTACTTTTGCACCCGAAATAAAACAGATTATGATACTACCAATTGTTGCATATGGGGATGCTGTTCTCAAAAAAAAGGCCAAGGAAATCACAAAAGATTATCCAAAGCTAGATGAGTTAATTGAGAATATGTACGAGACCATGTATGGTGCATATGGTGTTGGCTTAGCCGCTCCTCAAATAGGATTGCCTATTCGTTTGTTTTTAGTTGATACCGATCCCTTTTCTGAAGATGAAGACCTTTCAGACGAAGAAAGATCTAAACTTAAAGGATTTAAACAGACATTTATCAATGCCAAAATCATTGAAGAGGAAGGTGATGAATGGGCTTTTAATGAAGGCTGCTTGAGCATTCCAGATGTAAGGGAAGACGTTTTTAGAAAGCCAAATATCAAAGTCCAATATCAAGACGAAGATTTTAATACACATGTTGAAGAGTATGATGGTTTAATAGCAAGAGTTATTCAGCACGAATACGATCATATTGAAGGTGTATTGTTTACCGATAAACTATCTTCATTTAAAAAGCGTTTGATAAAAGGAAAATTGACCAATATTTCAAAAGGAAAAATTAAAATAGATTACAAAATGCGTTTTCCAGCAATGAGTAGAAAGCGTTAACACAAAGTATATGAGCTTAGATAAAATTTTAGCTATTTCAGGTAAGCCTGGATTATTCGAAATTGTAACACAAACTCGAACTGGAGCTGTTGTACAATCGTTAATCGACAAAAAGAGAATTACTGTTGGTGCGCACAGTAATATTAGTATTTTAAGTGAAATTGCCATTTACACCATAGCAGAAGAGGTGCCATTACGAGATGTGCTTAAAAAGGTTAAGGTAAAAGAAAAAGGGCAACCAACATCTGTTAGCCATAAAGATTCTAAGGATGCCTTAGAAGAGTACTTTTTTAATGTATTACCAGATTATGATGAAGATCGTGTATACCCTTCAGATATTAAAAAAGTCATTCAATGGTATAATTTACTTCAAAAGAATGGTCTTTTAGGTGCACTTGAAACCGAAGAAGAGGCTTCAGACGAAGAAGAATAAAATGTATAACAAATCCAATCAACTTAAAGCTTTTGAACGTTTGCTCATCATCATGGATGAGCTCAGGGAACAATGTCCATGGGATAAAAAGCAGACTATGGAATCCTTACGTCATTTAACCATTGAAGAGGTTTATGAGCTTGGTGATGCTATTCTTGATAAGGACTTAGATGAGGTTAAAAAAGAGCTTGGTGACGTTTTATTACACATTGTATTTTACTCAAAAATAGGTAGCGAAACGCAAAACTTTGATATTGCAGATGTGTGTCATAGCATATGTGATAAATTGGTAGAGCGTCATCCACATATTTATGGGGATGTAAAAGTTGAGAATGAAGAAGATGTAAAACGTAATTGGGAGGAACTTAAATTAAAGGAAGGTAAAAAAAGTGTGCTTGAGGGTGTGCCAAAAAGTTTACCAGCAATGGTAAAAGCTAATCGTATTCAAGATAAAGTTGCAGGAGTTGGTTTTGACTGGGAAAAACCTGAGCAAGTTTTTGAAAAAGTACAAGAGGAATTGGCGGAGTTAAAATCCGAAATAGCAAAATGCGATAAAGATGCCATTGAAGGTGAATTTGGCGATGTACTGTTTTCAATGATCAATTATGCACGTTTTTTAAAAGTTAATCCTGAGAATGCTTTAGAACGTACCAACAAAAAGTTTATGAAACGATTTCAGTATCTCGAAAGTAAATCTAGAGCTTTAAATAAACCTCTAAAAGATATGACTTTGGCCGAAATGGATGTCTTTTGGGAAGAGGCAAAATCTTTGTAGTGTTAAAGTTCTCTAAAATCTATAAACTAAACATCCAAATCTTTTTTACCCTCGTAAATACAATATAAAAACAAGACGTTTTTATAATCGTAGTAGAATCTTAATTATTAATAAGCGGTTGTAATTAAGGTTAATTTAGTTTAGTTAGGTCAAAGCTCAGCTGTTCGTCACAGCTGGGCTTTGATTTTTATGAGTGTGTGTTTAAAGTTGATTTAAGAATACATGCCACGAACCTTGATTAATTTGGCCTTCCAGGTATCTAATTCTTTTTTATGCCTAGCAATATTCTTATGCACATCCTTTACCAATGGATTATCAGAATCTACATTAGAAAAGAACTGGAGATTGTTTTCTAACTGCGTAATTTCAGATTGTACTTCTCCAATTCTTTTGCGTATAAAGTTTTGTTCGTTATCTAGTAATCTTGTGTCGTTTGTATCCTTACTTAGATTTTCAAGTTTACTCTCAAACTTTACCATATCTAATTTGGACTTATCCATTTTAAGCTTATCGAATGCTTCGTCAATGACCTTGTAGAACTTACTATCAATGTAGCGTTTATTTTGAGGAACATGACCAATGGTTTTCCAGGTTGCAATTTTAGATTTAAGGGTTTTAACATCAGCTTTAGTGTCTCCACTAAGTGTCATGGCTTTAATCTCCTCTAACATTTTCATCTTTTTATCAAAGGCATCATATAAGTGTTGATTTTCGGCTTTACGCTCTGCATGCATTCTGTCGAAATAGTGATTACAAGCATTTTTAAATTCTTTCCAAATTTTATCACTATCTCGTCTTGGAACATGTCCTATTTTTTTCCAATCACTTTGGATTTTTTTCATCAGTGGAGTAACAACTGCAAAATCCTCACTGTCTTTATTCGCCTCAGCAATCTTGATGAGCTCACGCTTCTTTTGCAGATTCTCGTACTGGTCCTTTTTGAGATCTTTATAAAATTTGTTTTTACCTCTATTAAAAGTTCTTACAGCATCTTTAAATTTTGCCCAAGTGGCCTCATTAACCTTAAGCGGTACTTTTCCAGCATTAAAGAATGCCTCTCTTAAAGCTTCAACTTCTTTAATTTTCTTTTGCCAGTATCCATGAGAATTGGATTGATCATTAGCTATGGCCTGAATTTGAGAAATAAGATGTTCTTTACGCTCCAAATTCTTTTCGTAAGCTTTGTCTAAGTCTGCGTAATAAGCTTGACGCTTGTCATGTATTGTTTTAGTAGCCTTGCTAAATCGTTCCCAAATTTCTTCACGATGTTCTTTGGCAACAGGACCCAATTCTTCCTTCCAAAGTTTATGCAGAACCTGCAATTCTCTAAATGTTCTATTAATGTTGTCGTCATTAGCAAGGGCCTCTGCCTGTTCAATAATTTTAAGCTTTTGCTCATAGTTGTGCTTAAAATCCATATCCCTCAAATCATTATTAAGGTGTAAAAAATCATAAAAACGTTCTACGTGATGGTGGTAGGTATTCCAAGCATTGTTGTATTTGTCTCTAGGTATTGGACCTGCATTTCTCCACTTTTCCTGTAACTCTTTGAAAGTTTTATACGTGGTCCCCATGTTTTCCTCAACTGATAACAAGCCTTTAATATCCTCTATTATTCCAAGTCTGTTCTCTAAGTTTTGCTTCAGATTATGCTCACGTTCTTTGTAATATACATTTATTGCTTGCTTATAATCTTTATAAAGTTGGTTAAAGAGTTTTTTGTTATCGTTGGTGTAGTAAAAGTCAATGGCATTGCCACCAGTATTTATAAACTCTTCCTTTTTTTCTTCCAGTAGTTGACCAAATTTAGCATTGAATTCTGTTTTGATTTGATTAACTTGCTTGGAAATAGTTTGAATCTTATGATGCTTTAAGAGTCGATTTAGCTCAGTTGCAAGGTCTTGCATAGACATAGCGTGGTAGTCTTTCTCCTCAACTTGATGACGTTCTGCGTTGGACTCGTCTTCAGCATCTTCAGCATTAGATGCTTCAATTTCTGCATGAACTTCAGCGTCAGCAGTTTCTGATTCAACTTCGGCTTCTTTTTGTTCTGATGGTTCTGAATTTTTAGATTCAGATTTAAGTACTTCTTCTGGAGTCGTAACATCAGTTTCTATTTCGTTTTTTCCATCTGCGTCGTGCAGGTTATCAATCTCAGACATGTGTCAAAATATTTTATAAGTTGTTAAAGATACTAACAACTCATTGAAATACAAAGGAAATAAGGGTTTGCTATACATTAGGACTTATTCCAAATCTTCCAAGATTTCTCCGCTTGAAGTTTAAGCATTTCAAGTCCATTAATAGTAGTTGCGCCTTTTATATCTCCACAACTTAAAAATTTTGTTTGTTCGGGATTATAGATTAGGTCGTATAAAATGTGCTTTTCAGTTATGGCATCATAAGGAATGTCGGGACATTGATTTACGTCAGGGAATGTTCCAATAGGTGTGCAATTGATGATTATATTATAAGAGGAAATTATATCTTCTGTTAAGTCTGTATATAAAAATTTCACACCTTCCTTTTCAGTGCGTGAGACATAATCGTATTGAATTTTTAACTTTTTTAGAGCGTAAGCAACTGCTTTAGAAGCACCACCAGTTCCTAATATTAACGCGCGCTTATGATGCTTGTTTAAATGTGGTTTTAGCGAATTTTTAAATCCGTAATAATCGGTGTTGTATCCAATTAATTTTTGGTATCTCGTTATTCGGATGGTATTAACGGCTCCAATCTTTCTAGCACGTTTGTTTAAACCATCTATTATTGGAATCACGTCTTCCTTGTAAGGAATGGTAACATTTAAACCTTTAAGGTTTGGTGTATTTTTAATAATACTATCTAACTCTTCAATGGTCGTTAAATCGAAATTCTCATAAGCGTATGGGAGATTTTCTTTTTTAAATTTATCAGCGAAATATCCTCTTGAGAAAGAGTAAGAGATATTTCTGCCTACCAATCCATATTTATGCTTTGTGTTGTCTTGTGCGTTGTCCATACCATTCCAATCCTAAAACTATGAGGATTCCTAGAACAATATAAGCAATTGCAATATAAGTCTGAGTGCTAGCTTCAGGGAAAAATCGCTGATAATTTTCAATGATCTGTTTACCAGAGGAATCCAGAATGAATCCACCGTCGTTGTTTAATTTATAAATGGTTTTTTTCCATGGCCAGACCACACCTAATGATCCCACAATAAAACCAGCAATTGTGGCAAGAGTTATGTTTTTATAATGCTTTAGAATGTAGTTTAGGATATGTGAAAACGTAACTAAGCCGGTTACAGATCCCAATGTAAATACACCTAGTACTTTTAGCATTCTAATTCTGATCCGGTCTTTTACAAATTCAAAGTTGCCAGAGAAAATATCAGTAATCGTGTCGTAAAGTACGTTTACAGAATCTACGAGAAGTAAAACATAGTTTCCTAGAAGAATGAGAATAAACGATCCGGAAAACCCAGGTAAGGTCATACCAGAAACACTGATAATGCCGCAGAAAAAGACAAACCACAGGTTGTCATTTTCCATTGCTGGATCTAGAAAGCTAATACCAATACCTATTGCTGTTCCTAATAATAATGCTGTTATGGTTTTTCTATTCCAAGCGTTGAAGTCTTTTGTGATGTAGTAAATCGAGCCTAAAATCATTCCAAAAAAGGTACTCCATACGTAGAGCTCATAGTTGACGATGAGATAGTCTAAAATTTTGGAAACACTGAAGTAACTGACAATCATTCCGAGGAATAAGAGCCCTAAGAATTTACCATTGATGTATCTGTAAAAACTTACAAAACGACCATTAAAAAGTAATTTGAAGGCTGTTTTATTAACACGTTGTAAAGAGTAAATAAATTCTTCGTAGAAACCCGCTACAAAGGCAACTACACCACCAGAAACTCCGGGAACTTTATTTGCAGCACCCATGGCAAGACCTTTAATGACCAAAAAACATCGATCTTTAAGTGTCCTTGTATTTTCCATTAGGCTTTGGTTTTTTCACTTCCGAGGCGTTCTAGAATGAGAATTGTGGTAAAACCAATAATCATAAAAACGAGTGCAATTAAAAGTTGATTATCTCCATCGTAAGCGACTGGTAATATACTTTTATCTAAGAGAGTAACTTCTTCTCCTTCCGAATTTATTCGTGTTTTTAGAATTTCTTTCCAAGGCCAGATTTTGTTTAATGAACCAATCATGAAACCTGTTAAAATTGCTAGAGTTAAATTCTTTTGGTGTTTAAACATCCAATTCAGTGCTTTTGAAAATACCTTTAAACCAATTACAGCACCAACACCTAGTAGTACAAATTTTAATAAGGCGTCTTTGAACATGTCCATGTTCCCTGTCATAAGTCCTTCTCTAAGATTATTAATGGTATCTATGGCTGTTTGATAAGCGCCAAGAATAAGTAAGATAAATGCTCCTGACACTCCTGGAAGAATCATGGCAATAATTGCAATAAAACCACAAAATAATAAATAATAAGGGCTTTCGGGAGAAGCAAATGGCTCTGCCAAGGTAATATAATACGATAAGATAGAAGTAACTACGATGGCAATTATAACTTTTATGGACCAGCCTTTAATTTGTTTGGCGATGTAAAGAATACTAGCTAACACCAAACCAAAAAAGAAAGACCAGAGCAATATCGGTTCATTGTGTAAAAGCCATTTAATTAATTTTGCGAGTGATAAAATACTAATAGCTATTCCCGAAAAAAGGGCTAATAAGAAAGAACCGTTAATAGATTTCCAAGCACTTTTGAATCCATCTTTTTTCCAGACTCTAAATACTCCGAGATTAACTTTATCGATGCTCTCAATAAGTTCCTCGTAAATTCCTGAAATAAATGCGATGGTGCCTCCAGAAACACCAGGAACAACATCTGCAGCTCCCATTGCTAAGCCTTTAAAGGCTATTATTAAGTAGTCTAATAAGCGTCTTTGCATCCCATTTTTTTAGAAGTACTAAGGTATGCATTTTTTAGTTTGATAATCATCTGTCACCATCAGAAATTATAGCCTTAATCATGGGTCTATTGTTAATCTTAGGAAAGAGTTCTGAAATGATAAAACTATAATCGCTATTAAGCTTTACCGCATTCTTTAAATGAAAACGACCTTCTTCAGTTTGATTTATTGTAAAATATAAGCCGCCTAATCGGTATGCAATCTCTGCATTTTCAGGATAAAATTCTGCCGCTTGTAATAAGTTGTAAATTCCTGCTTCGTATTCTCCTAATGCAATTAGAATATCTGTACGATCTAACCAAGTGTCTAATTCATAGTTACCTAGATCAAGCGTACGTTTATATCCCATTTCGGCTTCTTCTAAAAAATTAAGACGCTTATTGATTGAAGCAAACAATTTCCAATACAGGACATTATCACCATCTATATTTACAGCTTTATTAACGTAGTGTAAGGCCTTAAGATAATTAAGGCGCTTCATGTAAAATTTTGTAATCGCAATCCAACCTTGATCTAAAAGCGCATCTTCTTCAACAGTCTTTTTAAAGAATTGTAAGGCTAAATCTTCTTGTCCTAACTTATCATAACAATGACCTATTCTTAATAATGCAAATGATGTTGGTTCGTCTAAAGCCAAAGTAATCTTATAGTTCTCAATGGCTTCTTCATAAAGTTTTAATTTTTCTAATACTTTACCTTTTTCAATATACGCACCAACAAAAGAATCGTCAGAGATAATTGCAAAATCAAATGCAGCATTTGCCTTGTCATAGTCTTTAATAGTAAAATATTGACGACCTAATTGATGCCAAGCGACTTCACAGTAAGGATTTTTGTCTAAAAACGCATTGAGGTAGGCTATTGCTTCTTCATTCTTGTCTAAAAAGTCGTAACAGTACACAATATTATGAAGTGCAGAATAATCTGAAGTATCTGTCTCTAAACATTTTTTAAAGTAGATGACTGCATTTTCAAATTCATCCAAGAATAAATATTCCATACCTACTAAAGCATACAAGTCGGCATCCTCAGAGGGTGTGGTTGACATCTCTATGGCAATTAATAAGGTGTCAATAGCTTTTTTATGCTCATCTTGCTTAGAAAGTACATTTGCTTTTTGAATAAAAATCTCTTCATTGTTAGGCTCTAATTCGTGCAGCATATCGAGAATGTCATCGGCTTCTGAGAACTTATTTTCAATAACCAGAATTTCCACCTGAAACAATCTTAGGTTTACAGATGAGGGATGTTGTTCTAAACCTAATTTTATGGCACGTTTAGCCAGTGCGATTTTTCCATTTTCAAGATAGTGGTGGATAATATTTTCAAATTCACTTGAATCGAAAAACAAAATATCATTTGTTTTAAGCATCGATTCAAATCTGGTAAGCGGAAAGTTTTCGTCGTCTCGACTGTAATTCATAAGCAGTTTAAAGATTCACTAGAATAAAATTACAGTTATCGTTTGCTCCTAATAAAAAAACCGCTGATTGTTTTTAACAAATTAATTAACATTGAAATTAAGCTTTATGTGAAGTGTGTTATAATATGAAAACCAACAACATAGATAGAATAAAAGCGTTTTAAATTTTATCTAAAATTGAAGTTATTATATGGCAAGCTTTGATAATTTCCTCTTCAGAAATTGTTAATGGAGGCGTTAAACGGATAGCTTTTGGTTCAAATAATAACCAGAATAATATGAGTCCTTCGTCTTGAGCACGTAAAATTACTTGATTCGCAATTTCTGGATTTTCAACTATGGCGGCTAACATTAATCCTCTACCTCGTATTTCCTTAATATGCCTATGTTGAAGATATTTTCTTATTAATTTTTCTTTTATTAAGGTTTGAGGTATGAGTTTGCTTTCAGTGATTTCATTCAGTGTTGCTAAAGCCGCTGCGGCAATGACAGGAT
Source organism: Winogradskyella sp. (assembly GCF_013213975.1). Taxonomy (GTDB): domain Bacteria; phylum Bacteroidota; class Bacteroidia; order Flavobacteriales; family Flavobacteriaceae; genus Winogradskyella. The sequence goes on along the minus strand of NZ_JABSST010000040.1, from coordinate 14,447 downwards.
TGCCGCCAAATGTTGTAATATGTCCAAGCTTTGGGTTGTCGCTTAACGTAAGCATCATTTCTCTTGAGGCTGTGAATGCTCCAATTGGGAGGCCCCCACCTAAACCTTTTCCAGTAACCACTATATCTGGTGTGCAGTTATAATTTTCAAAACCAAAGAGTTTCCCAGTTCTACCAATACCAGGTTGAATTTCATCTAAAATAAAAACAGCACCTACGGCTTTACAGCGTTCTTCAACTTTTTGTAAATAATTAGCGATGGGTTCAATAAATCCTGCACCTCCTTGAATGGTTTCTAAAATAACTGCGGCAGTGTGTTTAGTGATTTGCTGCAGGCAAAATTCACAATTAAAGGTGATGTGTTTTATGTCTGGAATAAGAGGAAGAAAAGGGGTTTTGCGTTCTTCATAATCCATTAAACTTAAAGAACCCATGGTATTACCGTGGTACGCACTTTTAGCTGCAATAATTTCACTACGACCTGTATAACGTCTGGCAAGTTTTATACTGCCTTCTATGGCTTCAGTTCCGGAATTTACCAAATAGGTCGATTCTAAAGGGTCAGGTAAATGGTTTCCAATTAGTTTGGTTAGTTCTACTGCAGGTTCCTGAACGTATTCGCCATACACCATAACATGCATGTATTTGTCTAATTGTGCTTTAATTGCATCAACAACTTTTGGATGGGCGTGTCCCAATGAACATGCTGATACGCCTGCAACAAAATCTAAATAGGCCTTTCCTTTTTTATCATAGATATAACAGCCTTTAGCATGACTAATTTCCATCGCTAATGGATGCGGTGTGGTCTGTGCTTGATATTTAAAAAAGTCTTTATGCAATTATTGCCCTTCCTTTTTTGTCTCTTTCTTAGAGTCTTCAATTTCTTTTACCTTTGGCTTTAAAGGCATAACCGTTGTTTTCTTAGGTAAATTTCTTTTTGCTTTATTGGGTTTATTAGGTGTCTCTTTACCTGCGTCCTCTACGCGTTCTGCTACACTATCGTCTACAAAATTTTCAGGTGGAACATAATCCTCAAGCCCTGATATTATTGGTAAAATGAGCGGTGGATCATCTTTAAAAAGATCTTCAACAGAATTAGGTCGTTCTTCACCTCGCCAGTCAAAACCTCTCAGTTTTTTAGCTGCTCTTGGAAAGTCATCTTCAGGAAAAATATTACCGTCTATTTGATTTAAAAAGCGAACCTCGTCAATGGCCTGCTCTAAAATCTTAATATTAATGCTTCCAGATTTAGATTTTTGAATACCGATAAGATCGTTTTGCTCGTTGCGCATATAACGAATGGTTTCGGCGTTTTTAATAATATCTACGTTATATAATTCATTATCTCTAAACAGGCCTATTAAGCGTTGTCCTTTGATTTGATTATAAGCATCTTCACTTATCGTGTCCTTGCTTACTAAAAACGCATTATTAAAAACCTTAAGAGAATCTAATTTTTCAGTTTCAGTGTTGGAAATTAAATGAATGGTATCACCAGTCATCTGGTTTCCTATATTCCACAGCACTGGCTTTCTTGCCAAAGCAAAAGCGTCAGAAGAACTGTAACGACTTAAATTAATAAGTTTGGTTAGTCCTGTTTTATGGTCAACATGAATTGAATCGGCTTTACCTGCTAGATCACTTTTAAATAGTCTAGCATTATAAAACGCCCTAGTAATCCTGTTTTCTTCTTTTCCGGTTACCATGAGTGTGTCGGCATGTAGGTAAATAGAATCTTGTTCTTGCACTGTGATGGCTAGCGCACGTTTTGTAATAAAAGTAGAGTCTTTAGCGCGCCATACCTCAGCATAGTGGCCTTTAACTATACTATTATTTATGGTATCTGTGATTTTTATGTTATTGGTTGCTGATGCAAAACTTTTGTTTCTATCGAAGTATAAACTATCACCGATAAGTGTTCTATTATCATAGTCTATTTTTGCATTTCTCTGAAAATGACCAATATTGGTTTTGGTGTCGTAGAAACCACGCTCCGTGTATATATTACTGTCTTCACCGACTATGGTTGAAGGACCAAACAAATATGCATGACCGTTGTCTGGAAAATAATCCAACCGTTCCGTATTTAATGTGTAGTCTGGATTTACTAATACAACATCCTTGGTAAATTGGTACTTTTTTGAATTCATGTAATAGCGACCAATCTGACTTGTAATGGTTCCGGAGGAATCTCTTACAACCTTTCCTTTGGTATCGTAATAGGCGAGCTGACGGGTTCTATCAAAATACAGTTTATCGGTTGTTAATACGGATTGTGGTTCAGTGAGGATAACGTCACCTTGGGCATAGGCTAATTCTGTTTTGCCACTATATTCTACATACTTGGCGATCATATTTATGGAATCTCCCTGTTTTATGGTAACGACACCGCTTGGTCCACTAAATGCTTCTATATAATCTTGGTCTTGGTAATAAATGGCTTTATCACAAAACAGATTAACACCCTTATGAATAAAATGCACCTGCTGTGATTCGTCTCTAAGAAATACTAAAGCGCCTTCTTCAACATCTTCGTCTGAGGAAGCAATTCCTGCATATTCAATTAAGATGCGTTGCTTTTCTTGTGCAAATGAGAATACGGAAACACAAATTAAGATAACTAGTAAGAGACGTTTTAACCCGTTCAAAGCTTTATATTTTTTACAAAGTAACACTTATAGTTAAGCTTTAGTATGAGTTAACAGTTTTTTTAACAGAATCTAAAAATGCTATTCTTAAACTGTTTTCCTAACAATGGTCTGTTTACGATCAGGCCCTACAGATACAATGGTAATAGGAATATTAAGTTCGTTCTCTAAAAACGCTACATAAGCATTAAACGCTTTTGGTAACTGTGATGCTTCTGTCATGCCTGTTAAGTCCTCTGACCATCCTTGGATTTCAGTGTAAATTGGAGTGACGTTTTCAGCTTCAATGTTATAAGGTAAATGATGAATAGTGTCTCCTTTGTATTTGTAAGCTGTGCAAACCTTTAAAGTTTTAAATCCAGAAAGCACATCACCTTTCATCATAATTAATTGTGTAACACCGTTTACTTGACATGCATAACGTAGAGCAACTAAATCTAGCCACCCACAACGTCTCGGACGACCAGTTGTTGCGCCAAACTCATGACCAACACGTCCCATAGTCTCACCATCTTCATCGAATAATTCTGTTGGAAATGGTCCAGATCCTACACGTGTAGTATAGGCTTTAAATATTCCAAAGACATCACCAATTTCATTTGGAGCAACTCCAAGTCCTGTACAGGCTCCTGCAGCTGTTGTATTGGATGAGGTAACAAATGGATAGGTCCCGAAATCAATATCTAATAGAGATCCTTGTGCGCCTTCTGCTAATATCGATTTTCCTGATGTTTGTGCTTTATGAATATATTCTTCTGAATCAATAAATTGAAGAGACTTTAAAGTCTCGATAGCTTCAAAAAAGTCAGCCTCTAAATCTTTAAGATCGTATTGAATGTCTACATTGTAGAAATCTATCATGGCTTCGTGCTTATTCGCTAAAGCGCGGTATTTTTCTTTCCAATCCGATAATTCAATGTCACCAACACGAATACCATTTCTACCGGTTTTATCCATATACGTTGGTCCTATACCTTTAAGCGTAGAACCAATTTTCGCTTTTCCTTTTGAAGCTTCACTTGCAGCATCTAACAAACGATGTGTTGGTAATATAATGTGGGCTTTTCGGGAAATACAGAGTGATGATTTGTAATCAACATTTTGTTCCTCTAATTTGTCCAATTCCTTTTTGAATATAACAGGATCTATAACGACACCATTACCTACGAGGTTAACGGTATTTTCATGAAAAATCCCAGAAGGGATGGTATGTAACACATGCTTTCTGCCGTTAAATACTAGAGTATGACCTGCATTTGGTCCACCTTGAAAGCGTGCAATAATATCGTATTTAGAGGTGAATACATCAACAATTTTTCCTTTGCCTTCATCTCCCCATTGTAATCCAAGTAGTAAGTCTACTGCCATTATAAAAATTAGTTAGTCGTCAGATTTACGGTTGCCGTAAAAGTATAGTGAATGATTTGTTATTTCGATATTAAAAACCTCTTCGATGGTCTTTTTAATGGATTGAATGCGTGGGTCACAGAATTCAATAACTTCACCCGTATCTGTTAGAATAACGTGGTCGTGCTGTTTGTCGAAATAGGACTTTTCATAATGCGCCTGATTTTGGCCAAACTGATGCTTTCTAACAAGTGCACATTCCAAAAGTAATTCAATGGTGTTGTAGAGTGTTGCCCTACTTACACGATAGTTTTTGTTTTTCATTTTGATGTACAAAGATTCTATATCAAAATGTTCTTCGCTATCATAAATCTCCTGAAGTATAGCGTAGCGTTCAGGTGTCTTTCTATGGCCTTTATCTTCAAGGAATTGCGTAAAAACACGTTTTACTATTTCTTGATTACTTTCTTCTGTTGTTACATTCATAATAAGGTGCAAATTTACATAAAATTATAGGATAAAGATGGTTTAATGATATGGAAAGTACGAAAGAAATCAACAAGTTTTCAATATTATAAAATCACCACAATTTAAACTCGAGATACCTTATCGATTCCGTTGATTTTTTTAAGTTTTTCTATCAAATTTTTAAGCATGGTTTGGTTTTTAACCTCCACCACAATATCACCATTAAAAATACCATCATCACTTGAAAAACTTATACTCTTCATATTAACGTGAAGGTTTTCGGATATTAGACTTGTGATATCATTAACTAATCCCAGATTGTCAATTCCCGAAAGTCTTATATGAGAGGTGTAGGTACGTTGCGAAGAATCTATCCATTTTGCAGGCATGATTCTGTAGGCATAATTAGATTGTAAACTCACGGCATTAGGGCAGTTTTTCTTATGGACTTTGATGCCATCATTTATAGTAACAAAACCAAAAACTTTATCTCCAGGAATAGGATTGCAACAATTGGCCAATGAATAGTTAAGTCGTTCCTCTTCTTTGCCAAAAACCAGCATATCATATTTAGAAGTAATTTCTTCTTTGTCAATATCCTTAGAGACATCTGGTTTACGAATTCTGTTTTTAATATAACTCATAAAAGCATTGCTTCTGGATGAGGCAAAAGCTTTTAGTTTTGAATTATCGATGGTGCCTATGCCAACACGATAAAAAAGGTCTAAGGAGGTTTTTAATTTGAAGTAGCTCACCAACTCGTTGATGGACTTTTCGTTTAATGTGATTTTGAGCTGTTTAAGTTTGCGTCTTAAAACTTCTTTACCTTCTGCAGCAATTTCTTTAGTATGTGCGTTTAAAGCCGATTTAATTTTACTGCGAGCTCTAGCAGTTGTTGCATAATCTAGCCAGTTGGCATTAGGCTTGGCATTTTCGGACGTTAATATTTCGACACGATCGCCACTTTGTAATTCGTGACTTAAAGGTACTAATTTCCCATTAACCTTTGCGCCTCTAGTTTTCATGCCAACTTCTGTATGGATGCTAAATGCAAAATCAAGAGGAGTCGCACCTTTTGGCAAAGATTTTAAATCTCCTTTAGGTGAGAATACAAAGATCTCTTTGGAATATAAATTGAGTTTAAACTGTTCAACAAAATCCACAGCATTAGCTTCGTTATTTTCCAAGGCTTCCTGTAATTTATTGATCCAAAGGTCTAAATTATCGTCTTTGTCATCCGTATTTTTATACTTGTAGTGTGCTGCATAGCCTTTCTCTGCAATTTCATTCATTCGTTCACTTCGAATTTGGACCTCTACCCAGCGACTTTTAGGGCCAACAACAGTTATGTGTAAGGCTTCGTAACCCGTGGACTTAGGTGATGAAATCCAATCTCTTAAGCGAATTGGATTAGGGGTAAAGTGGTCTGTAACTACAGAATAAATCTTCCAGGCTAAAAATTTCTCATTTTTGAGGTCTGATTTATAGATAATTCGCACGGCAAATTTATCGTAGACTTCATCAAATGACACTCCTTGTTTTACCATTTTACGGCGTATGCTGAAAATAGATTTCGGTCGTCCTTTTATCTCATAATTGAGGCCTTCTTTATTGAGTGATTTTTCAATGACCTTAGAGAAGGATTTGATGTAAGCATCTTGTTCTTCCTTACTTTCCTCCATCTTGTTTAAAATGTCATTGTAGACTTCAGGTTCTGTGTACTTAAGGCCTAAATCTTCAAGTTCTGTTTTTATGTTATAAAGGCCAATTCGATGGGCTAGAGGTGCATAGATGTAAAGGGTTTCTGATGCGATCTTTACCTGCTTATCTGGTCTCATGGAATCCATAGTTTGCATGTTGTGCAAACGGTCTGCAATTTTGATGATGATAACACGTACATCTTCATTAAGTGTCAACAACATTTTACGGAAATTCTCAGCTTGTAAGGAGACATCCATATCCTTTTTTAAGGATGAAATTTTAGTCAGGCCGTCAACAATACGTGCAACAGTTTCGCCGAAAAGGCGTTCCATGTCTGCAATGGTATAATCCGGATTGTCTTCAACAACATCATGAAGTAAAGCTGCAGCAATTGAGGTCGCATCTAAGCCAATTTCTTGCGCAACTATTTTTGCAACGGCGATAGGATGAAAAATGTAGGCTTCGCCAGACTTACGTCTTTGGTCTTTGTGGGCATCAACAGCCACATCAAAGGCATGACGAATCAATTTTTTATCATCTCTGCTTAACGTTTGATAGCTTACCCTTAGTAACTCTTTATAGGCTTTTGCAATCGCTGCATTTTCTTTTTCAATGTCCACTTCAGTCATACAACTAAAATACATAAAGCCAATTTAATACACAATGAGATCTAGAATGATTTTCACAAATAATTACGTGTTAAAAAGTCGCTTGTTAACTTTTTTTAGAATCGTCATTATCTTGCTTTTCATAGGCATCGAAAATCTCCTTTTTAGACAAATTTGGATAGTGATTTTCCTTTTGCTTTTTGTGTGCTAAATAAATATTGGTAAACATTAAATAAAGATAAATAGCAAAAATAATTGCTCCGATAAATAAAAATCCCTTATTCATGTCGTACGTCTTTGTCTAATTGCAATAGAAAATAAGAGAATTGTTGCTGGCCAATGTGCTGAGTATTCAGCTTCTTCCTTCATACCATATAGTCCTAAGCCAACTGAATATAGCAGGCTAATGAATGCTAGTATAACAGGATACCATTTCAAAATAAATTTTACCATAATGTTTTGTTTAATTATTTAATAAAAATGTTAAACAAAAATAATGATATTATTACTTATTTTATTAAAATGATGATATTATTTCATTTTTTTAACTTTATTTTTGATAATAGTTAAATAATGTTAATGCCGAGTTTGTCCTAAATAGTGAAGGCCTGTTGCTAACAGAATAAGCCTATTAAACACACTATTTTTTCAGGTTTCTAATCCTGTCTAATAGAGTTGGGTGGGAATAGTGCATAAACACATAGGCTTTATGCGGTGTTAAATTACTTAAGCTATTTTTAGATAGTTTTTTTAAAGAGCTTATTAATGGTTGGGCTTTGTAAGTTGTTTTGGCATAATTATCTGCTTGATATTCAAAAACACGAGAAACATAATTCATAATTAAGCCTGTAACTTCAGAAATTGGTGAGTAGAGAAGACCAAAGGTAATGAGTCCAACATGAAAACTTGGGATTTCTACACAAATGGCATTTGACAATAAAGGGTTAGAAATAAAAATGGATAAAATAAATAGTGTTAATCCGGTAAGCAGAATAGAGGCAACAAGATTAAAAATAATATGCCTGCGTTTATAGTGTCCAACTTCGTGAGCTAGTACAGCAACAATTTCTTCGTCGTCTAAATCATTTACTAAAGTATCGTAAAGTGTAACGCGTTTTTCACGTCCAAAACCAGAGAAATAGGCATTAGCTTTAGTACTACGTTTTGAACCATCGATAATAAAAATCTTATTTAAACTAAACCCAACAGATGTGGCGTATTCTGAAATTTTGTTTCTTAAATCTCCTTCTTCTAAAGGAGTTTGCTTATTAAATAGAGGTACTATTAATTTTGAATAGAACATATTCATAAACACGGTGAAAAGGGTTACAAGTCCCCAAGTATATAACCAGAATTGATCTTCAGTAAGCTGATAGAACCAGATAATAAGGGCAATGATACCACCTCCGATAATAGCCATCATGAGAAGGCCCTTAATCTTGTCAAGAATAAATGTCTTTTTTGTGGTTTTATTGAATCCAAAGGTTTCTTCAATCACAAAGGTTTTATAATAGGCAAATGGGGTGGTAATAATATCACTAGCAATCATTATGATGCCAAAGAAAATTAAGGCGATAAGTATTGGTTGATTGGAGTAGCTTCTTGCTAGCGAATCTACATATTCAAAACCATCAAAGAATAAAAAGGCTAATGTTAAACTAAGTGAAAATAGAGATGACCATATGCCAAACCTATAATTTGTAGCCTTGTAAGCCTGTGATTTTTTATAATCCTCTTTGTCATAAACATCTGCGAGCTCATCTGGCAAATTATCATTAAAATGTTTGGCATTTAAGGCATTGAGTACCTTATCCTTAATAAAATTGATGACAATTATGCCAATTATGACGTAAAAAAGGGTTTGAGGATTCATGCTTATTTAAAATCACGTTGTCTTTTCGCTTCAAAAATAAGAATTCCTGCAGCAACAGAAACGTTCATTGAGTCAATTTTACCTTGCATCGGAATGTGAATATTTTGTGTGGCAATAGCCCTCCATTCTTGGGTGAGACCAGTAGCTTCAGTGCCTACAACTATGGCCGTTGGTTGCTTGTAGTCTTGTAGATGATACGGTTCTGACTTCTGTAAAATGGCAGCGTAAATATTAAAATTATACTTCTGTAAAAATTGTATGGCTTCTACTGAAGGTGCCACTGCAATTTGAGTGGTAAAAACACAGCCTACACTAGAACGAATAATATTTGGATTATAAAGGTCCGATTTTGGATTTGTAATAATTACAGCATCCACATTAGCGGCATCTGCAGTTCTTAATAAAGCACCAATATTACCAGGTTTCTCAGGGGCTTCAGCCACTAATATTAAGGGATTTTTGGATATGAAATTTAAATCCTCTAAATCATGTAATTTCCACTGAACTACTGCTATGACACCTTCTGTAGTATCGCGATGCGCTAATTTTTTAAATACTTCCTTTGATATTTCTATAATCTCAATACCATAACGGCTCATGGCTTTAGCCTCGGCTTCAGAAAATAAATCAGGAAAAAATAAAAGTGTATCAATCTTATAACCACTTTTTATGGCTAGTGAAAGCTCGCGTTTACCTTCAATTAAAAATGAATTAGATTTTTTGCGTTCTCGAGACTTTTCTTTTAAAAGAATAAGTCGTTTTATAAACGGATTTTGTAGGCTGGTAATTGTTTTTATCATAAATTCGTCTAATCGAAAATTAGAAATCAAATTAAAAAATCTAATATTTTAAAGATATTAAAATATTAAAAGCAACCAATTCTAATTTTATTGATCTAAAATACATAATGTCATCAATCAATCCACTATGAAAAAACTTTTACTTGTTTTTGTACTAACTTTATCTTTCGTATTAAAATCTAATGCTCAAATAGGAATTACTCAGCCATCCGATTATGAAATTTGTGGTAGTAATGGTTTTGCCGATTTTGATCTTTCTATCAAAGATGCTGAGATATTGAATGGACTAGATCCATTAAATTATTCAATTACCTATCACTTAACGCTTTTAGAGGCAAGTGATGGCATCAACGCTTTAATTAGTCCTTTTACCAATGTGTCTAATCCGCAAACTATATTTGTTAGGGTTTTTGAATTGTCTACCGGTAACTTCGAGGTGACAAACTTCAGTTTAATTGTTAGTTCAGTTATTAATTTGGATTTAGGACTAGACGACGTTAGCCTATGCGCTGGTGAAACTTTAGTTTTTGATACAGGATTAGATAATGCCGCATATTCATTTTCTTGGTATTTAGATGGTCAATTAATTACAGGTGAAGTCCAATCTACTTTATCAATTAATCAAGTAGGTTCCTATTCGGTTGAGGTATCTGATAGTTCAACAGGTTGTATATCCGTAGATAGTGGTTTGGTTACCGATTTTGAAACTGCAATATCCTCACCTAGTCCTTTAGTAGTTTGCGATGAAGATGCTGATGGGTTTGCTTTGTTTGATTTATCATTAAGAGATCTTGAAATCACAAATGGACAATCAAATGTTATCGTGACCTACCATGAAACTCAAAGTGATGCAGATACTAATGTTAATGCCATTTCTTCACCATATGCAAATATCATCCAATTCAATCAAGTCATATATGTTAGAGTAGAAAACGCAAATGGTGATTGCGCTACAATATTAGAATTAGATATCGAGGCCAGTGCTTCTTTATGCCAAGAGGATGTAAATATTATTGTTGACACTACTGCATATAGTGTGTATGAATTAGTGCAAGACGTGTTTATAGGTAATAATTGCAGCTCTATTTTTAATATCACTTTTTCAACAGGAACTTCATTTAATAATAACGAACCTAATGGTATAGGTTATTTTAGTTATGCAGGTAGTAATTTCCCTTTTAATGAAGGTTTAGTTCTCTCAACAGGTAATGTAAAAGATGCAGAAGGTCCGAATACTAGTGATAATGCTAGTTCTGGTTCAGGTGTCTGGCCTGGAGATGCTGATTTAAATAATACACTTGGAATTAACTCCAATAACGCCACTGTTATTGAATTTGATTTTGTTCCAGTAGTTAGTCAAATTAATTTTGAGTTTTTAATGGCATCTGAAGAATATGATATGGGAAGTTTTGAATGTAGCTTTTCAGATGCTTTTGCCTTTTTGTTAACGGATGAACAAGGTAATACTACCAATTTAGCGGTATTGCCAGGTACCAATACACCAATTTTAATCACTAATATACACCCAGATAATGGTTCTTGTGCTGCTGCCAATCCTGAGTTTTTTGGTGGTTATATACCAACTGATGAGCCTCCAATTTCATACAATGGTAGAACAGTTCCTTTTACTGCACAAGCAGATGTTAACGTAGGAGAGAATTATCATATTAAATTAGTCATTGCAGATGCTGGTGACAGTCTATTTGATTCAGCAGTTTTTCTAAGAGCTGGAAGTTTCGATATTGGTGAGCTGTGTAATGATGTAGGTCTTATAAACACCAAAGCTTTTATGGACAACAATGCTAACGGATTTTTAGATCCAGATGAGTCTGATTTTGTACAAGGTTATTTTACCTATGAAAAAAATAACGATGGTATTATTAATCAAGTCAATACAAACCTTGGTAACTTTTCTATCGTGAGTACAAACGAAACAGATACGTATGATATTACATTTAATATCTACGATGAATACACAAACTGCTATGTGCCAATAACATCATCCGTAGAAAATATGAGTGTTGCAAATGGAGAAGTTGTTACAATAGATTTTCCAATAGAAAACAATCAATCGTGTCAAGACCTTGCCGTCTATTTAGTAAACCCGTTTGATGCACCACGACCTGGTTTTGATTATTTAAATCAGTTAATTATTGAGAATGTTGGAAATAGTGATATAACTTCTGGTACTATTGAAGTTGTTTTAGATGAACAATTAAATTATAATGGAATTATTCAACCAAACCCAGGTTACACTGTTACAACGACAGATTCAGGATTTACATTGGACTTCGTGAATTTAGAAGTTGGCGAAACAGAAGTAATTAATATATCTCTTAACTGCGATGTAACTGCTCAGTTAGATGATATTGTTACCAATATCGCAACTTACATTACGGATAGTAACGATATTGAAGAAAGTAACAACCAATCATCCTTGTCTGAAATAGTTATTGGTTCTTATGACCCAAATGATATTTTTGAGTCTCATGGACCTGAAATTGTGTACGATGATTTTGTTGTATCAGACGAGTGGTTATATTATACGATTCGTTTCCAAAATTTAGGGACTGCAGAAGCCATTTTTGTTCGTATTGAAGATGAATTAGATCTGCAACTAGATGAGTCTACATTCCAAATGCTTAGGTCCAGTCATGATTACACTGTAACAAGAACAGGTTCTAGTTTAGAGTGGTATTTTGAAGATATTGATTTACCAGCAGAACAAGATGATGAACCTGGTAGTCATGGTTTTGTTCATTTTAAAATAAAACCAAAATCAGGATATGAAGTTGGCGATATCATACCTAATTCTGCAGCCATTTACTTTGATTTTAATCCACCAGTAATCACCAATACGTTTAACACGCAATTTGTAGAACCGCTTTCAGTAGATGAGTTTAACAGTTTTAATTATAATGTTTACCCAAATCCGGCAAAGGATAGAGTTACAGTTTCGGCACGTAATAATACTGTCTTAGAGCTTCAGATAGAACTTGTTGATTTACAGGGAAAACGTATTCAATTGCAACAGATTATCAATGATAATACTGTTGAACTTAATGTAACTTCTTTAAAATCCGGTGTTTACTTCATTAAACTAAATGACGGTCAAAAGGTAAGTATCAATAAACTCATTATTGAATAACAAAAACGAGTTTTAATTTATAAGTAAAAGCCTCAGATTTTTTCTGAGGCTTTAGTGTAATGCCTTTTTTATACTTTCGTCTAAGTCAACAACTAAAAACACTTTATGAAAAAAATAGTATTGCTGATTCTTTTAACAGCTGTGTTTGTTTCTTGCAAAAACGAGACAAAAGTAGAATCTACAGAAATTAAAACCCTTACCAAAGAGGATATAACTACAAGTATTTATCCTGAATCTATTACCAAAGTTTTTGATGCTCATGGAGGTATAGATAATTGGAACAAAATGAAAACCTTATCCTTTACTATGGATAAACATAATGGTAAAGAAGTTACCACCACCAATTTAAAAACAAGAGCTGAACTTATTGATACACCAAGTTATATTATGGGTTATGATGGTGAAAATTTGTGGGTCAGTGAAAAAAATGATGATGAATATAAAGGTAATGCTAAATTTTACAAAGGCTTAATGATGTACTTCTACGCGATGCCATTTATAGTTGGTGATGATGGCATTATTTATGAAGAGACAGATCCTCTTGTTTTTGAGGGCAAAACGTATCCAGGAATTTTAATTTCTTATGAAGCTGGAGTAGGTGAGTCACCAGACGACCAATATGTTGTTTATTATAATGCTGAAACTGGTCAAATGGAATGGTTGAGCTATACCGTGACTTTTGGAAAAGATGGAAAGAGTACAGATTTTAGATACATAAGATACAACGATTGGCAAACCATTAATGGTTTGGTTATGCCTAAAAGTATTAGTTGGTACAACTATGAAAATAATATACCTACAGATTTAAGAAATACCTTAGAATTTAAAGACGTTGTCTTATCCGAAGAAGCACCGAAACAGGATATGTTTATGATGGAAGAAGGTGATAAACTCATAGAGTAAACTTAAGCTTGAAATAATAAAAAAAAGCGAGCCAATTAGCTCGCTTTTTTTATTTAAGATTACTAATCTTTATTTTCAATCAGTTTTAATCCATACCTAATGAGAAAAAAGCCAATAATAGGTGTCAATATGTAAAAAAGTACAATTAATAAGCCATCTCGTATACTTATATTCATATAAACAGACTTATTTCTGTATCTCATTGAACCTCCACCAACAATTAAAAAACTCAAGATACCAACAGATATCATTGAATATCCTAAAACCTTTTTTGACATTTATTTACTCAAATCTAGTTCTGCCCATACTTTTCGGCGTAGCGCTTCCAAAGTGTGGTTTGATGCGATTCTAAACTTAATGCTCTGCCATCAATAAAAGCATGCGTCACTAAATTAGTGCGCATATCCAAAGCATCGCCTTCACTTATAAATAAGGTGGCGCTTTTACCCGTTTCTAAGGTGCCATACAGAGCATCAATACCCATGATTTGTGCGGCATTACTAGTAATTAATTGTAAAGCCTGCTCTTTAGTTAAACCATATGCAACCGTAGTTCCTGCATAGAATGGTAAATTTCTAGAATTCATACGTTCCATCTGTCCACTAGTTTCTAAAGAAACGAGAACACCAGCATCGACTAGTGCCTTTGCTTGTTTAAAGGTATAATCGTAATCGTGGTCCTCTAGTTCAGGTCTGGTATGCACACGTTGTAGCATAACAGATATATTATTTTGCTTCAACATATTGGCAACCTTACTCGCTTGATAACCACCAACAATTGTAACCTTAGTAACACCTTGTGATTTTGCAAAATTAACAGCGTCTGTAATGCCTTTTTCATCATCAACATTAATATATAAGTGCTTTGATCCATCAAATAAACCAGCCATAGCTTCGTATGGTAGATTAGTTTCTTTCTTTTCACCGTTATTATGGCTTTTAGCTTCATT
>NZ_JABSST010000004.1 GCF_013213975.1 Winogradskyella sp. | reverse complement strand
TTTTAAAAAGCGTTTAAAGGATTTAAAATCTGTATCAGTTAATTGAAAGCTATTAATATCAATACTCGGATTATTATAGTAGTATTGGGTGGCATAATCAAAGACTAATTGTTCTTTTAAAATAGCTTTAGAAATAGGAGATAGACCGGCATGTTCTAATTCAATATCTGGTTGAACACCACCGCCATCGTAAACCGTTCTGCCATTTTTTGTTTTAAAGGCGTTGTAGTTTTCTTGCTTAATTCTAGTAGCTTTTCCATCGGTATCTCTATTCCAATAGTCTAAGGCTTGTATGCATCTACCAGAGGGTGTGTAATATCTAGAAATGGTAATTTTCATTTGCGTACCATAAGCCACGGGTTTAGGGCGTTGTACCAATCCTTTTCCAAAACTTCTAGCGCCAATCACCACAGCACGGTCCATGTCTTGGAGCGCTCCCGAAACAATTTCACTAGCCGATGCCGATCGATCATCAATTAGTACTACTACTGGAATTGTTAAATCTACCGGGTTTTGCTTAGTAAAATAGGTACGATTGTATTTTTTAATTTTCGATTTATTATACAAATTGAAAATTCTTTGTTTAATTTCCAAACAAGGATATGATAGCTCTTCCAGAATGTTTTCAACACTTCTTCTTGAAATGTTTCTAAACCACCAATTCCAGCTCCCCAAATTACTCCTACTCTATATTTATTTATCGCATCTAGATCTAATTTTGCATCTGCAATAGCCTCATCAGAGGCAACCATAGCATATTGCGAAAATTTATCCATTTGACGCGATAATTTTCTATCAATAAAGTCAGTAACTTCAAAGTTTTTTACTTCACAAGCGAACTGTGTTTTGAACTTTTCAGCATCAAAATGTGTTATAGGTGCAGCACCACTCTTTCCATTAACAAGACCACTCCAATATTCATCTTTGGTATTGCCAATAGGTGTAAGCGCTCCTAAACCAGTAACTACTACTCGCTTTAATTCCATAAAAATAAAGTCTTATTTTGCTTCTTCTATGTAAGAGATAGCTTGACCAACTGTTGCAATGTTTTCAGCTTGATCATCTGGGATTTGAATATCAAATTCTTTTTCAAACTCCATGATTAATTCTACAGTATCCAATGAATCTGCACCTAAGTCGTTAGTGAAGCTCGCTTCAGTTACAACTTCGTTTTCATCAACACCTAATTTGTCTACGATAATCGCTTTTACTCTTGATGCAATGTCTGACATAATCTTTTAATTTTAAGTTTTAATTAGGACGCAAAAATAAAAAACTTTATTTTAAAATTCATCTTTACCGATAAAATGTGCGGTTTAATAATAAATTAAGATATATGTCTTTTTGTTTTGTACCTAATTGTAAAATTTTATTCTTTTTTTTGTTTCGAATAATTGAATACGTATAGCGAAATTATGAAACGAATTGTAGTCTTTGCGTCAGGCAGTGGAAGTAATGCTGAAAACTTGATAAGATTTTTTAAAAACAGTGACAATGCATCTGTTATTCAAGTACTTACAAACAATCCTCACGCCAAAGTTCTGGACCGATGCAAGCGGTTAAATATTAGCGCTGTAGCTTTTAATAGGATTGCTTTTTCAAAATCTGATGATGTCCTTAATATTTTAAAGTCATCGCAACCAGATTTAATCGTTTTAGCTGGCTTTCTTTGGAAATTTCCTGAATTTATATTAAACGAATTTCCAAACAAAGTGATTAATATTCATCCTGCACTTTTACCTAAATACGGGGGAAAGGGTATGTATGGAATGCATGTGCACAACGCTGTTGTATCCAACAAAGAAAAAGAAACGGGGATAACTATACATTATGTAAATGAAAACTATGACGAAGGGGCAATTATTTTCCAAGCGAAGTGTGAAGTTTTCCCAACGGATAATTCTAATGATGTGGCTGCTAAAATTCATGAATTAGAAATGAATCACTTTCCTATTGTCGTTGAAAAACTGTTAAATGGCTAAGAAGAAATCCAAATATTACGTTGTTTGGAAAGGACATAAACCCGGGATCTTTGAATCTTGGGATGATTGCAAATCACAGATTAAAGATTTTAAAGGCGCAAAATACAAATCCTTCACATCTTTTGATGCCGCAAAAAAGGCCTTTAAAGAAGGGGCTAAAGACTACATAGGAAAATCCAAGACTTTTAAAAGTGAACTCTCGGAAGAGCAGCTCAAAAAAATTGGTAAACCCAATTTCAACTCAATTTCGGTGGATGCTGCTTCAAGTGGTAATCCCGGTAAGATGGAATATCGTGGAGTAGACACAAAAACAAAAACACAATTGTTTCTCCAAGGCCCCTTTGAACAAGGCACAAACAACATTGGTGAGTTTTTAGCTATTGTGCATGGTTTAGCATTTCTAAAACAAAAACGTAGCAATCGCATTATTTATACAGATTCTAAAACGGCTATAAGTTGGGTTCGCAAAAAAACATGTAATTCGAAACTCGAACGCACAGAAACAAATAAAACCCTATTTGAATTGGTTGACCGAGCAGTAAAATGGCTCAACTCTAATGATTATAATACTATAATTGTTAAGTGGGAAACAAAAGCTTGGGGAGAAATTCCTGCTGATTTTGGAAGAAAGTAGCAAGGACCGTTTTGTCACTTTTTCGTGTTTTATGAGGAATATATTTTATGTACTTTTACACCTTAATTTAAACTTTTTTTAATGGGTAAATTAGTAATTGTAGGTACCGTTGCATTTGATGCCATTGAAACGCCTTTTGGTAAAACCGATAAAATTCTTGGTGGAGCGGGAACATTCATTGGTTTAGCAGCCTCCAATTTTAATGTAGATTCTACTGTTGTATCTGTGGTAGGTGGTGATTTTCCACAAGATTATTTAGATCTCCTTGCCAATAAAAATATTGATATTTCAGGTATAGAAATCGTTAAAGATGGTAAAACCTTTTTTTGGAGTGGGAAGTATCATAATGACATGAATTCTAGAGATACTTTAGCAACAGAACTTAATGTTCTTGCTGATTTTGAACCTAAAGTTCCGAGGGATTATCAAAATGCTGACGTGGTGATGCTAGGAAATCTGCATCCATTAACGCAGATGAGTGTTTTAAATCAAATGACATCTAAGCCAAAATTGGTAGTGCTTGACACTATGAATTTCTGGATGGATTGCGCACTTGAAGACTTACATAATACCATTAAACATATTGATGTCATTACTATTAATGATGAAGAAGCGAGACAATTAACAGGTGAATATTCCCTAGTGGTTGCAGCAAAGAAAATCCATGAAATGGGCCCAAAATATGTGGTGATTAAAAAAGGGGAACATGGCGCATTACTTTTTCAAGAGGATAATGTTTTTTATGCACCTGCTCTACCTTTAAAGGAAGTATTTGATCCAACAGGTGCTGGTGATACATTTGCAGGTGGCTTTGCAGGTTATTTGGCAAAAACTGGAGATTATTCTTTTGAAAATATGAAGACTGCTGTTATCTATGGATCAACCTTAGCCTCGTTTTGTGTTGAAAAGTTTGGTACCGAACGTATGGAAAATTTATCTAAAACAGAAATACATAAACGCTTAGACCAATTTAAAAGTCTAACACAATTTGATATAGAATTAACATAAAACCAGCGCGCTCAAAATTGAGCGCGTTTTTTTATTACACAATATGAGTGATGCTTTAAAACATGAATGCGGAATAGCACTTATTAGGCTTCTAAAACCATTGGAATATTACAAAGAAAAGTACGGCAGTGCTTTCTACGGAGTCAACAAAATGTATTTGATGATGGAAAAGCAGCACAACCGCGGCCAAGACGGAGCTGGATTTGCAAGCATAAAATTGGATACTAACCCTGGGGAACGTTATATCAGTCGAGTAAGATCGGTAGAGCAACAACCAATTCAAGACATTTTCTCTCAAATTAACCATCGTATTAATTTGGAAATGAATCAAAATCCAGAATATAAAAATGATGTTACGCTTCAAAAAAAGAACATCCCATATATAGGAGAATTACTTCTTGGTCATGTACGTTATGGTACGTTTGGTAAAAATAGTGTGGAAAGTGTTCATCCATTTTTAAGGCAAAATAATTGGATGCATCGTAATTTAATTGTTGCAGGTAACTTTAACATGACTAATGTTAATGAGTTATTTAACAATCTTGTGGATCTTGGCCAACACCCAAAAGAAAAGGCTGATACAATTACAGTGATGGAAAAAATTGGTCATTTTTTAGATGATGCTGTAGGTAAAATATATAAAGATCTTAAGAAAGAAGGCTACAGTAAAAGTGAATGCTCACCTTTAATTGCTGAGCGTTTAAAAGTTGGTAAAATCTTACGTCGTGCGGCAAAAAACTGGGATGGCGGTTATGCCATGGCTGGTTTATTGGGTCATGGTGATTCCTTCGTATTAAGAGATCCTGCAGGTATACGTCCAGCCTATTATTATAAAGATGATGAAGTTGTTGTTGTAGCGTCTGAACGACCAGTGATTCAGACAGTGTTTGATGTTCCGTTTGACGAAGTTATTGAATTAAATCCTGGTCATGCAATCATTACTAAAAAGAATGGTACAACACAGATCAAACAAATTCTGGAACCTCTTGAACGAAAAGCGTGTTCATTTGAGCGTATTTATTTTTCGCGCGGTAGTGATGCCGAAATTTATGAGGAACGTAAAGAACTAGGGAGACTATTAATGCCAAAGGTTTTAGATGCCATTGCCTTTGATACAAAAAATACCGTGTTTTCTTATATACCAAACACTGCTGAAACCTCTTTCTTTGGAATGATAGATACGGTTGAGGAGCACCTAAATCAAAAAAAGACACAAGCCATCCTCAAAGGTCAACGTGCTTTATCAGCTCAGAAAGTTGAGGAGATTTTGTCTGAAAGACCACGTATTGAAAAAATTGCTATTAAAGACGTTAAATTAAGAACTTTTATTACTGAAGATAGTAGTCGAGATGATTTAGTAGCTCATGTTTATGATGTTACCTATGGTGTTATTAAGCCCACGGACAATCTTGTTATTATTGACGATAGTATTGTAAGAGGTACGACCTTGAAAAAAAGTATCATAAAAATGATGGATCGTTTGAATCCAAAGAAAATTATTGTTGTTTCGTCTGCTCCTCAAATTCGTTATCCTGACTGCTATGGTATTGACATGGCCAATCTTGAAAGTTTAGTTGCTTTTAGAGCCGCTCTTGAACTTCTTAAGGATAACAATCAATATCATATTGTTGAAGAGGTTTATAAAAAATGTATTAAGCAAGTAAATCTTAAAGATAAGAACGTCCTTAATTATGTTAAAGAAATTTACAACAACTTTACAGACGAACAAATCTCGGCTAAGATTTCGGAATTGCTCAGTGATAAAGATGTCAACGCAGAAGTTAAAATAATTTTTCAGCCAGTTGAGAACCTCCACAAAGCCTGTCCAAAAAATTTAGGAGATTGGTATTTTACAGGCAATTATCCAACTGACGGCGGTAATAGGGTAGTTAATAGAGCATTTATTAATTTCTTTGAAGGGAATAAAGAACGTGCTTACTAAATAATCACAATTGATTTACGGTTAATCCGAAAAATTACGTACTTCACCTAAGAATCATGCATTTCATCTAATATAATGTACTGTTTTAACAAATAAAATTTACATTGGTGATACCATAACATAAGTAGGTTAAGTTCATGGTAGATTTGGGGCAAAAAAAGGTGAACTCTGTTCACCTTTTTTTATGCACCATATTAAAGTAATACTTTATGTAAAGCTTCTATTCACTAATCGATTTTATTTTCAAAAGATTTCTAATGCCAGAGGATTCTTCGCTTAGACTAATATATAGGTCGTTTATCCAATAAATTAAAATATTAAATATAGGTCCTCCTATATTTGACTCACCATAACATAAGTAGGTTAAGTTTATGGTAGATTTGGGGCAAAAAAGGTGAACTCTCTGTTCACCTTTTTTCATTTAAAAACATTAAAAAATCCAAGCCATATGGACTTGGATTTTTCTTTTCTATTTTTTGATACTTATTTTGCTTGAGCATATCTCCGCTCTACTTCATTCCAATTAATGACCTTGAAAAACGCCTCAATATAATCTGGTCTTCTATTTTGGTAATTTAAGTAATAGGCGTGCTCCCACACATCTAACCCTAAAATTGGAGTACCCCCACAAGATACGCCTGGCATTAATGGATTATCTTGGTTTGGTGTTGAACACACCTCAACCTTACCTCCTTTATGAACACATAACCAAGCCCAACCTGATCCAAACTGTGTAGCCGCAGCTTTTGAGAATGCTTCAATAAAAGCATCTTTAGATCCAAACTCAGCTTCAATAGCATCTTTTAACTCACCTGAAAGATATCCTCTATCTTCTGGGTTAAGCACATCCCAAAATAAAGAATGGTTATAAAATCCACCCCCGTTATTTCTAACTCCTGAATTACTCATGTCTAGATTAGTTAGAATGTCTTCAATTGATTTACCTTCTAAATTGGTTCCTTCAATTGCCGCATTTAATTTTGTTGTATACCCGTTATGATGCTTAGAATGGTGTATCTCCATTGTTCTTGCATCAATATGTGGTACTAAAGCGTCATATGCATAGTTTAATTTTGGTAATTCAAAAGCCATAATATTTATGTTTTAAATGTTAGTATTTCTATTTTAACAAATTTACGGTTTTGATAATAAGATGTTCTAAATAAATTATTAAGATTCCCTATTTTGGTATAAAATTTATCTTTTGGGAGATTCTTCATTCAAAATTTACAATGCATCAGCCGGAAGTGGTAAAACCTACAACCTTGCCAAGTCTTACATTAAAATTTTGGTCAAAGCACAAAACTATGATCAATTTAAATCCATATTGGCAATTACTTTTACCAATAAGGCTGTTGGTGAAATGAAAACAAGAATTATAGATATGCTTCGGCAATTCTCCAGCGACAAAAATCTTACAGAACCACATACAATGTTCATAGACATTTGTCAAGAATTATCCATTAAGCCTACACACCTAAAAAATAAATCAAAGCACATCTTAAAACATATCATCCATAACTACGGTGCTTTTGATATTTCCACAATTGACGGTTTTACACATCGAATTATAAGAACCTTTGCTCATGATCTAAACCTACCGGTGAATTTTGAGGTAGAACTAGATCAAAATCGTTTATTAAATGAAGCTGTAGATAAACTCATTTCTAAAGCTGGTGATGACGAAGCTTTAACCAAAAGCCTAATCGATTTTGCATTTGATAAAACAGATGAAGATAAAAGCTGGGACATTAGTTATGATTTTAACAAAATTGCAAAGCTTTTGGTGAGTGAAAATGATATTGAAGCTATTGACAATTTAAAAACCAAAACCCTAAATGACTTTAATAATTTAAAAGATGTTCTATTTAGTTCCATCAATTCGTTGGAGAAAAACATTAGTATAATCGGATTAAATGCATTAACCTTAATTGAAGAGTGCGGTTTACAATTTAATGACTTTAACAGAAAGTCTTTGCCTAATCATTTTAAACAACTAAAAGAAAAAAACTTCAAACTAAATTTTGAAGCGAGTTGGCAAAATGATCTGTTAAATAACAATACGCTTTATCCAAAGCGAGTTACAGAAACCATCGCTGAAACTATTGACAGTATTCAACCTCAATTATCCAAACTATTTCAATCTTCGAGAAATTTAGTGTTTGAGTTAAAATTGAAGAAAGGATTTTATAAAAATGTCATCCCTCTTTCAGTTTTAAATTCTATAACAAAGGAACTTAACACTTTAAAAGAAGAGCAAAATAAAATGCTTATTTCAGAATTTAATAAAATAATAAGTAAAGAAATTAAAAATCAACCTACACCTTTTATTTATGAACGTTTAGGTGAAAAATTTAAGCACTATTTTGTTGATGAATTTCAGGATACTTCAAGGTTACAATGGGAAAATCTTATTCCTCTTTTCGACAACACATTATCTGCGTCAAATGGAACAGCTATGCTAGTTGGAGATGCAAAACAAGCCATTTATAGATGGCGCGGTGGAGAAGCAGAACAGTTTATTGGCCTATACAATAGGTCATCTAATCCATTTCAAATAGCACCAGACGTTATTTCATTGAACTCAAATTATAGAAGTGCAAAACAAATTATTAAGTTCAATAATAGCTTCTTTAAATTTTTGAGTCAAAATTACTTTTCTGATGGTAATTATGCTGATCTCTATGAAAATGGAGAGCAAAATGCTATTCGTAATACTAATGGCTATGTTAATCTAGATTTCATAGATGCTACAGTTGATGATGATGAGGCATTATTATATTGTGAGAAGGCTTATGAAACAATTATTAATTGCTTAAGCAGAGGATATGAACTTAATGATATTTGTATTCTTGTAAGAAAGCGTAAAGAAGGTGTTGCTATCGCAGATTACCTGAGTCAAAAAAATCTAAAAATAACCTCTTCTGAAACATTACTTGTTTCAAACTCTCCAAAAGTAAACCTATTAGATACAACGCTGAAATTATTAGTTCAAGAAGATAATGATAACCTAAAGATTGAAATCCTTTCTGCATTAGCTGAACTAAACGATATAAAGGATAAACATGCATTTTTTACAAGCCATTTAGATTCAAATACAGACAAATTCTTTGAAGGATTAGAGTCCTTGAATGTGTTTATAAATAAAACACAACTTATTAGTTTGCCTCTATATGATCTCGTTGAAGAACTTATAAGGTCATTTAAACTCAATAAAGAGTCTGATGCTTACATTCAATTTTATCTAGATTTTATTTTAGAATTCACCCAAAAACAAAATGCAGATCTAAGTTCTTTTTTGAAATTTTTTGACACTAAAAAAGATAGTCTAAGCATTATCTCATCGCAGAATTTAAATGCTGTAGAAATTATGACTATTCATAAAAGTAAGGGTTTAGAATTCCCAGTTGTTATTTTTCCGTTTGCAGACCTTAACATCTATAAAGAACTCGAGCCAAAGATTTGGTTTCCCATAGAAAGAGAAAAATTCAATGATTTTGAGATTTTACTGCTCAATTACAGTAAAGACGTCGTTCAATTCGGAGAAATTGGAGAACGTATTTTTAGAGAACACCAATCTCAATTAGAATTGGATAATATAAATCTCTTGTATGTGGCATTAACGAGACCTGAGGATGAACTTCACATAATATCAAAAAAGGACTTTGACTCAAAAGGCAATGTAAAAGACAACACCTATTCCGGAATGTTAATCTCTTATTTGCAAAGTCTAGATCAATGGTCTGACCAAAGACTTAGCTATAATTTTGGTGAACCAGAATCCAAACCATCTAAAGCCGAACAAGAGGATTTTATACCTAAAGAGTTGCCACTTTTATCTATACCAAAAGAAGACCATAATTTAAATATCATAACTAAATCAGGTCAGTTATGGGATACAAAGCAAGAAATAGCAATAGAACGAGGCAATAAAGTACATTTAATTCTTTCAAAAATTAAATACCAGGAAGACTTAGATTTTGCCTTTAATGACTTGATCAGTTCAGGTGAAATTGTTTATGATGAAAAAGAAAATTTACAAAAGTTAGTGTTAGAGGTTATTAACCATCCAATGCTGCAAACATATTATGTTCAAGGTTCTGAAGTGTATAACGAACGAGATATCATTACCGATTCTGGTTTACTTTTTAGACCTGACCGTTTAAATATTATAAACGATAATGCCATAATTATTGACTATAAGACCGGGATCCCAAAATCATCACATGAATCACAGTTAGACGAATATTCTACTGTTATAAGTATGATGGACTTAAAGGTTACTCATAAATATTTGGTTTATATAAATGATACTATTAAGGTCATTGAAGTCTAACTTATTGATGGTATCTTTACCAAATAATTAACACCATAACTATGTACGGCAATATAAAATCGCATTTACAACAAGAAATAGAAGCTATAAAAGAGGCTGGACTTTTTAAAGAGGAGCGCATTATAACATCACCTCAAGATGCAGAAATTACATTAAATACTGGAGAAAAGGTATTAAATTTCTGCGCTAACAACTATCTTGGCTTATCCTCTCATCCTGAGGTTATTAAAGCCGCAAAAAACACTTTAGACTCCCATGGCTTTGGCATGTCATCCGTTCGTTTTATTTGTGGCACACAGGATATCCACAAAGAACTGGAGCAAAAAATCGCTGATTTTTATGGCACCGAAGATACAATTCTTTATGCGGCAGCTTTTGACGCTAATGGGGGAGTTTTTGAACCCTTACTTACTAAAGAAGATGCTATAATTTCAGACGCACTTAATCATGCTTCCATAATTGATGGTGTTAGACTTTGTAAAGCCGCCAGGTATCGTTACCGAAATAATGATATGGCCGACTTAGAAAAACAGCTCATTGCAGCGAATGAAAATGGTGCTAGATTTAAAATCATAGTTACAGATGGTGTTTTTTCAATGGATGGTCTTGTTGCCCCATTAGATAAAATTTGTGATTTGGCAGATAAATATGATGCCTTAGTCATGATAGACGAATGTCACGCTACTGGATTTATAGGTGAAACGGGTATTGGAACTTTAGAAGAAAAAGGTGTACTTGGAAGAATTGATATTATTACGGGTACTCTTGGCAAGGCCATGGGAGGTGCTATGGGAGGTTACACAACTGCTAAAAAAGAAATTATTGAAATTTTACGTCAAAGATCGAGACCATACTTGTTTTCAAATTCTTTAGCACCTGCAATAGTAGGTGCCAGTATTAAGGTTTTTGATATGCTCAAAAACGATACCTCACTGAGAGACAAAGTTGATTGGAATACCAAATATTTTAAGAAAGGTATGAGAGAGGCTGGGTTTGATATAATTGATGGAGATTCAGCGATTGTTCCTGTAATGTTATATGATGCAAAGCTATCTCAAACTATGGCTAAGATGCTACTTGATGAAGGTGTCTACGTGATAGGGTTTTTCTATCCTGTAGTTCCTAAAGAAAAAGCGAGAATTCGAGTACAATTATCTGCAGCTCATAGTAAAGACCAATTGGACAAAGCCATTAATGCATTTGTTAAAGTTGGTAAAAAACTACAATTGATATAAAAACCTTAGAAAGTCACTATTATAGGGCGTTATAACAATATTTTTATATATTTGTCTTTGTTAATAACATTTAACAACTTACATTTGCTAACAATTAACACTTAAAAAATTAAATTAATTAGAATATGAAAAATCTTAGCAGATTACTTTTTGTCGCAGTGCTTCTTATGAGTTTCAGCACTACGCATGGTCAAGACAAGAACAATCCATGGGCTGTTTCTATCGGTGTCAATGCAGTCGACCCATATCCTGTTGGGGAGGATGCACCTCAAGGAGAATATTTTGACGAATTTTTTAATGTAGAAGATCATTGGAATATCTATCCATCACTTTCTACTATCTCTCTTTCAAGATATCTCAGCGATGGTTTTATTTTTACTGCTACTGGTTCTGTTAATAAAATAGACAAGTTTGGTACAAATTTAAATCCTGACGGATCTGAAGCTGGCACAAACACAGTTGGTGATTTAACTTATTATGCTCTTGACGGTACAATTTCATATAGTTTCATGAATGCTATTAATTCTAATAAAATTGATCCTTATTTAGGTATCGGTGGTGGTTATACCTGGTTAGATGATATCGGCGCAGGTACATTCAATGGTACATTAGGTATCAAATATTGGATCACTAAAAAATTAGGTGTTGATTTCAATACAAGATATAAACATGCTTTCGAGGATTATCTGCCTAAGCATTTCCAACATTCGTTAGGTGTTACATTTAAATTTGGTGGTGTTGATACGGATAACGATGGTATTTATGACCAAGACGATGCTTGTCCAGAAGAAGCTGGTTTAGAAATTTTCAACGGATGTCCGGATTCTGACAACGATGGTATCCAAGATTCTAAAGATGACTGTCCTAATACTGCTGGTTTAGCTGAATTTAATGGATGCCCAGATAGCGATGGTGATGGAGTTATAGATAACGACGATAAGTGTCCTACTGTAGCTGGTCTGAAATCTTTAATGGGTTGTCCAGATGCAGACGGTGACGGTGTTGCTGACGTTGATGATAACTGTCCTAACGAGGCTGGACCTGCTGCCAATAGTGGTTGCCCTTGGCCAGATACTGATGGAGACGGTGTTTTAGATAAAGATGATAAATGTCCTAACGAAGCTGGTGAAGCTGAATTAGATGGATGTCCAAGACAAGCACCTAGCCCAGCCGTTATGAAAACATTAAACGATTACGCTAAGACTATTTTATTTAACACAGGTAAATCTTCAATTAAGGGTGAGTCTGAGCAAGTAGTTGATAATATCATTGCAATTCTTAAGGAATATCCAAAGTCTAGATTCTCTATAGACGGTCATACAGATAGTGTAGGTTCTAAGAAAACAAACCAGTTGTTATCTGAAAGAAGAGCTAATGCAGTTAGAGATTATTTAATTGCTAATGGAATTGCTGCAGACCGATTAGAATCAAAAGGGTATGGTGAAGAAAAGCCAATTGCAGACAATAAAACAAGAGATGGAAGAAAAAGCAACAGACGTGTTGAAGTAATTCTATTAAATCCGCAGAATTAAATAAACATTTATATAAATTGACTAAAAACGTCCCGTATTTCGGGGCGTTTTTTATTTTTATAAAATGGAAAGTTTTATAAAGCAGGTATTATACGATCTCCAAAAAAAAGGACTACCACTCCAAGATTTATGCTTTATTCTGCCAAGTAAACGGGCAAAAATATTCTTAAAACATAAGCTAGCTTCTGTTCTAAAGTCTCCTATTTTATCCCCAACAATTCTCAGTATTGAAGAGTTGGTAGAAGACCTATCAGGACTTAAGGCGCTTCATAATTCAGAACTATTATTTAGACTATATACAACTTATTCTACTCATACTGATAATTTAGAAATAGAACCCTTTGACTCTTTTATAAAATGGGCTCAGATATTACTGCAAGACTTTAACGAGATTGACAGATATCTGGTAAATCAAACTGATATATTCAATTATTTAGGAGCTATAAAAGAATTGGACCACTGGTCCTTAGAATCTAACCAAACTAACTTAATTAAATCGCATTTAAAATTCTGGAAGCAATTAGGAAACTACTACAACGCATTTACAGAAGAATTAATTGGTAACAAAGAAGGCTATCAAGGACTAATCTATAGGGAGGCTGCAAACAACCTTGAGTATTACATCGAAACTAATTCTAATAGAAAACACATATTTCTTGGATTTAATGCTTTAAATAAATCCGAGTCTCAGATTATCCAAGGCTTGCTTCAAAGTGATATTGCTCATATCTATTGGGACATCGATCAGACGTTCGTAAATGACGTTATTCATGATGCCGGACATTTTGCAAGACAGCACCGATCACAGTGGAAATATTTTAATACTAACCCTTTCAATTGGATTACCTCGCACTATTCAAATAAGAAAAAGATTCAGACTATTGGCATACCCAAATTAGTTGGGCAAGCCAAGTATATTGGCCATATACTTAAGGGTTTAAAGGAAGAACGTTCAGACCTATCAAAAGTAGCTGTGGTTTTAGGAGAGGAAAATCTTTTAGTGCCTGTTTTAAATTCTATTCCTAAAAGTATCAGTCAAGTTAATGTAACAATGGGATTACCATTAAAGTTTGTACCTCTTGCATCATTATTTAATTTACTTTTCCATATTCATCGACACAATACTGCTCAATATTATCATGAAGATGTTGTCGATTTACTTTCTCACCCTTCAATCTATAGACTCTTTGAGTCAAACTCAGGCAATGGGGCTAAACACATTATTACAAGTATTCAAAAATATAACTTTACCTATTTAAATCTAGACCAATTAAAATCACTAGTTGATGATATTCATTTCAATTTCTTGCATGAGTTATTTGAATCCTGGACCGACAATCCCAAATTTGCTCTTAATCAATGTTTAAAACTAATTAAGCGTATAAAAACAAAGCTAAATCAGGAGAAGAGTAATTTGGAGTTAGAATATTTATTTAGATTTTATAAATTATTTAATCAGTTAACAGAACTTAGCTCTAAATACAAGCAACAATTAAAGTCTATTAAAATATTAGAAGGTCTATTCAACGAATTATTAACTTCAGAAACTTTAGACTTTCAAGGTGAACCTCTTGATGGGTTACAAATAATGGGAATGTTAGAATCGCGAGTATTAGATTTTGAAACCGTAATAATTAGTTCGGTTAATGAAGGCATACTTCCTTCAGGTAAAACTAATAATTCCTTTATCCCTTATGACGTTAAGTTACAAAATGGATTGCCAACATATAAAGAAAAAGACGCTGTCTACACCTACCATTTTTTTCGACTCCTTCAGCGTGCTAAAAATATTTATATACTTTATAATACAGAAATTAATGCACTTAAAGGAGGTGAAAAAAGTAGATTTATTACACAGTTAGAAATTGAAGGCATACATACAATTGAACAGGTTATTGCAGCGCCTAAAGTCCCTATAATTGAACATAAACTAAAGCAAGTGTCGAAAAATCAAACTGCCTTAGAGCAACTTAAGACTATTGCTGCTAAAGGATTTTCACCGTCGTCTTTAACAAACTACATTCGAAATCCTATAGACTTTTATTATGACAAAGTACTGGGTGTTAAAGAGTTTGAAGGTGTTGAAGAAAATATTGCAGCAAATACGCTAGGCTCGATTATTCATAACACCTTGGAGGATTTATATAAACCCGTGGAAGGCCATTTTTTAACTATAGCTTTACTTAAAGCGTTTAAATCTAAGGTTAGAAGTACCGTTTATAAACACTTTAAACTTTTATATAGGGAAGGAGATTTTTCAAAAGGAAAAAACCTCATCGTTTTTGAGATTGCCCAACGGTACATTCATAACTTTTTAGACCTAGAAATAAAATCCCTTAACTCAGGAAATACCATTAAAATTTTAGCTATTGAAGTTGATGAATCTATCCCTATTAAAATTAAAAATATTAACTTCCCAATTGTCTTAAAAGGAAAAGTAGACCGCATTGATCAGTTAAATGGCGTAACTAGGGTTATTGATTATAAGTCAGGAAAGGTAGAACAAAATAAAGTCGAAATAATCAATTGGGAAGATATCACAACTGACTACGATAAATACAGTAAATCGTTTCAGATACTCTGCTATGCGTATATGATGTATGTCAATAGTAAGATAGAATTACCCATTGAAGCAGGAATTATTTCATTTAAAAATCTTAATTCGGGTTTTCTGAAATTTGGAACAAAACCCTCAACCTACAGCAAGAAAAAAGATCAAACACTTTCCATTGATACAATTAAGGCTTTTGAAGTTGAGTTAAAGCAACTTATCTTAGAAATATTGGATCCGAATATTGACTTTACCGAAAAAGAACGCTAATCATGATTATTAATAAAAATAGTATCCTTAATCGTAAAGGAAAGAAATCCATACTAGTTGATACATTTTATAAAGAAGACGTGCCGAATCAGCCCATAGTTCTATTTTGTCATGGTTATAAGGGATTTAAAGATTGGGGAGCTTGGGATTTAATGGGTAAAAAAATTGCTGAAGCTGGAAATTGTTTTGTCAAATTCAACTTTTCACACAATGGAGGTACTATTGAAAATCCCATAGATTTTCCAGATCTTGAAGCCTTTGGAAATAACAATTATTCTATAGAGCTAGATGATTTAAATGATGTTATTTCTTGGGTTATAGCGCATTTTATAACTCATCCTAAAATTGATTGTTCTCAGATTACTTTAATAGGGCACAGTAGAGGTGGTGGGATAACAATATTAAAGGCCTCAGAAGATAATAGGGTCACCAAATTAATAACCTTAGCTAGTGTTTCTGATTTTGAGAAGCGCACAGTAACAACTAGTGACCTTGACGAATGGAAAGCTAAAGGGGTAAAATATGTTATTAATGGAAGAACCAAACAACAAATGCCTCATTATTATCAGTTCTATGAAGATTTTATAGCAAATAAAGAACGGTTTCACATAGCATCTGCTGAAAAACGATTGGATATACCACACTTAATTATTCATGGTGATAATGATACATCGATTTCTATGGACGAAGCCTATGCTTTACATCAATGGAATCCCAATAGTAAGCTTGTAATAATCGACGGAGCAGATCATGTTTTTAATGTAAAACATCCTTGGACTTCAAACCAATTGTCCTCAGAACTGGATATAGTTGTTGAATCTATAATAACTTTCGTTAAATAAAAATACCTAAGTGTAGACTTAGGTATTTCTATTAAAGTGGAGCATATCGGATTCGAACCGATGACCTCTACGCTGCCAGCGTAGCGCTCTAGCCAGCTGAGCTAATGCCCCAATTATTTTAAACCACTTAAAACTAAAACAGGAATTGTTGAGCTGTGGAAATCCTTCTTTAAAATCACGTCTTCTTCCCAAAGTTTAGAGAAGAATCCTCGTTTACGTCTAACAACACATAATAAATCTGGACTATGATTTTTATAGTGCTCTAAAACAGCATGAAAGGTTGTTGGGCATTCTGCAATTGTAGTATTCGTAATGATGCTCTGTAACTCGTCATTAAGTTCAAAATCTTCCTCAATATATTGCTTCGTCTTAACCAAGAGAATATTAACAACAGCCTTAAAATGATCCTTAATTGCAGTTAAGGGTCTCAAGACACCTTCCCTTTTAATAATAGCAGATTTTAAAGCGATTAAAATTTTAACTATCGGCCTGTAAGTGGACCCTTCAGGGACTATGAGAGCAGGAATCTGAGTACGCTTTATTATCTTCCCTGACGTTTTACCCAAATACACGTCGTCTTTTACAGAATTTGTTCTTGGCTCAAGAATAATAAGGTCCACATCCAAAGCATGAGACACTTTCTCTATGGTATCAACAAGTTTACCCTTAAAAGTTTTCGTAATAAGGTCAACACCTTTAGTATCTATAGAGGCTACATGATTATCTAAAAACTTTTTAGATTCACGCTCAATAATATGATCTACTTTAATCATTGTTCCTGCTTTGGTATAAACATTATATATTTGAACTACATATAATTTAGCCCCAAATGCTTTTGCAAAATCCACAGCATACTGCAAATGGGACTTTGCATTATTTGACGACCCAACAGGAACTAATATTGTTTTCATCTCTATAAATTTGAAACAAAAGTACACATTATAAATGATTCGAAAAGGTAATTTGAAAGATATAGACGCCATCATGGTAATGATTAAGGCTTGTGCTAAAGCAATGATTACCAATGACATTTATCAATGGAATGAACATTACCCAAACCCTAAAGCCTTTGTTAATGATGTAAAACGTGCTGAGCTCTATGTTTTAATTAAAGATGAAACATTAATAGGTACCATCGTGATTTCAACGTACATGGACAAGGAATACATACCTGTTAAATGGTTAACCCAAAATGACAATAATATCTACATCCATCGCTTAGCGGTTCACCCAAAGTTTCAGGGCTCTGGTCATGCACAACAGCTCATGAGTTTTGCCGAAAACTACGCTCTAGAAAATTACTATAACTCTATACGATTAGACACCTTTTCACAGAACAAAAGAAATCAAAAGTTTTACGAACTTCGCGGCTATAAACGATTGGGTGATATTTATTTTCCGAAACAAAGTGAATTCCCTTTTCATTGCTATGAATTAGTCCTTTGAGTACAACAATTACTTTAAAACAAATTAATAACCTGGCTATACCAGCCTTAATCTCTGGTGTATCTGAACCTATATTGTCTCTAACTGATGCAGCAATAATTGGTAATATGGATTATAATGCCACAGCATCTTTGGCTGCTGTTGGTATCGTAACCACATTTATGTCAATGCTAATTTGGGTTTTGGGTCAAACACGTAGTGCCATCTCTTCGATTGTATCGCAATATTTAGGAGCTGATAAATTAAGTGAAGTTAAAAATCTACCTGCACAAGCAATTTTTCTAATTACCTCACTAAGTATTATTATTATTCTGGTAACTTATCCTTTTTCATCGCAGATTTTTAAACTATATAATGCATCAGGTGTAATTTTAACTTACAGTGTGGACTATTACCAAATTAGAGTATTTGGATTTCCATTTACACTTTTTACTATAGCTGTATTTGGAACCTTTAGAGGTCTTCAAAACACTTATCATCCAATGCTCATAGCTATTACAGGTGCTTTAGCTAATATAGTTTTAGATATCATTTTTGTGTATGGTATTCCGGACATTATTCCTGCTATGCATATTCAAGGAGCAGCATATGCTAGTGTAGTTGCACAAATAATTATGGCCTTTATCGCTGCATATTTCATCATTAAAAAAACAAATATTCCTTTATTAGTTAAGTTTCCATTTAATCCGGAGATAAAGCGCTTTATTTTAATGATTATGAATTTATTCATAAGGACAATTGCCTTAAATATTGCTTTGTATTTTGGAACTAGCTTTGCAACAAAGTATGGTGCAACCTACATTGCTGCCTATACTATAGCTATTAATCTATGGTTTTTAGGGGCTTTTTTAATAGATGGGTACGCTAGTGCAGGTAATATTCTTTCAGGAAAACTACTTGGTGCAAAGAAGTATGAATTACTAATAGATCTGAGCAAAAAACTTATTAAATATGGAATCTTTGTAGGTATAATTATTGGATTTTTGGGGGCGATCCTGTATTTCCCAATTGGTCAAATATTTACAGACGATAAAACTGTACTCAAAGAGTTTTATAAGGTTTTTTGGATAATTTTATTGATGCAACCTTTATGTGCTTTGGCCTTCATATTTGACGGAGTCTTTAAAGGCCTAGGTAAAATGGAATATCTCAGAAATGTGCTACTATTTTCAACCTTATTGGTGTTTATTCCTGTAATTTATGTAATGGATTATTTTAGTTATAAGCTCATTGGAATTTTCATTGCATTTACACTTTGGATTGTAGCCCGTGGATTGCCACTAATCATAAAATTCAGAAAAACTTTTAAACCACTTGTACAAAAGACTTAAATTTGAGCGCGCAAAAAATTTAGTGATCAAGTAAATACGTATTACATTTGCGCCATGTTTGCATTGATTAAATTATTTCAATAAGTTCATAGCAAAGAAAAGCTTACGGAAGCTCCTAATAATAGTTAGAGTATTGGAATATCTATGGGTATGTTATTGCCCTTTGTGGTTTTGGTAATCTTTGCTCACGTAATATTGAGATATTATAAAAACAGAATAAAAGACGAATAAGATGGATGTTTTAAATTTTCTAGGAGGTAACGGATTGTTTCTTATTCTAGGTGTAGTCCTTGTTGTTGTCTATTTCTATAATCGAAACAAAAGACGATAATGAGTAACATAAGAATTACAAAGCAATTTTCTTTTGAAGCTGGTCATGCACTTTATGGGTACGACGGTAAATGTAAAAACCTTCACGGCCATAGTTATCATTTGTTTGTTACAGTGATAGGTGTTCCAATTACAGATACTGCAAATGTTAAATTTGGAATGGTAATTGATTTTGGAGATTTAAAAAAGATTGTTAAAGAAGAAATTGTAGATGTATTTGATCATACAATGATCTTTAATAAAAACACACCACATATAGATTTGGCTAATGATCTAAAGGAGCAGGGCCATAATATTATTTTAACGAATTATCAACCAACAACTGAAATGATGGTAATAGACTTTGCTGCAAAGATTAAAAGTCGATTACCAGAAAATATAAAACTTCATTCTATAAAACTCCAAGAAACCGCTACCAGCTTTGCAGAATGGTATGCGTCTGATAATGAATAGTAATCACCACATAGTTTTGTCTGAAGGCAAAAAAGTATACTTTGCCTCAGATAATCATTTAGGCGCACCAACTCCTAAAGAATCTCTACCACGTGAAAAAAAGTTTGTGGCTTGGTTAGACGCCATTAAAGACGATGCCGCTGCCATATTTCTTATCGGTGATTTGTTCGATTTTTGGTTCGAATATAAAACTGTCGTTCCAAAAGGATTTACGCGTACTTTAGGTAAACTTGCTGAAATTGTAGATTCAGGAATTCCTGTCTATTATTTTGTTGGAAATCACGATTTATGGATGAATGGTTATTTTGAAAAGGAGCTAGGGATTCCTGTGTTTTTCAAACCTCAAGATTTTACTATTGGCAATGCCTCATTCTTTATAGGTCATGGAGATGGCCTTGGTCCTGGAGACAAAGGCTATAAGCGAATGAAAAAGGTATTTACAAATCCATTCTTTAAGTGGCTTTTTAGATGGCTGCATCCAGATATAGGTGTTAAAATTGCTCAATATTTATCTGTAAAAAATAAACTGATATCTGGTGATGATGATGCCAAATTTTTAGGAGAGGAAAATGAATGGCTAGCCATATACAGTAAAAAGAAACTCTGTGAAAAACATCGCGATTATTTTGTTTTTGGTCATAGACATCTCCCTTTAGAAATTACCCTAAATGAAAAATCAAACTACATTAACTTAGGAGATTGGATTCAATACTATACCTATGGAGTTTTTGATGGAAAAGTTTTAGAGTTAAAGAAAAATTAATCACTCTTTTGCTTCCGCTTAATTCGCTTCAACATCTTGCTGTAAGTCCAGCTCTCGTAAAGATTTATTTTTTGCACCAATAATTAGTACTACGATTAATGTTACTGTTCCACCAAGCATAACAGCAAGCGGAGCACCAAATATCTTTGCCGCTACACCACTTTCAACAGCTCCAAGTTCATTAGAAGATCCAACAAACATTGAATTTACAGCACCTACACGTCCACGCATTTCATCTGGAGTTTTTAATTGCAGTATGGTTTGGCGAACCACCATAGAAATACCATCAAAAACACCAGCTATAAATATTGCTACCACACTAAGCCAGAATAATTTAGATGCCCCAAAAACAATCATGCAAAGACCAAAACCAAACACTGCCACTAATAGTTTCTTTCCTGTATTTTTGGTTATTGGTATATAAGTCGTTGCTAACATTGTTAAAATACTACCCAAGGAGAGTGATGCATTTAAAATACTTAGTCCTCTAGGTCCATTTTCAAAAATATCTTTAGCAAATACTGTAAAAATCGCCACTGCGCCACCAAATAGTACAGCAATCATATCTAAAGTCAAAGCACCTAAAATAACCTTATCATTAAATACAAAGCTTACACCTGTTATTAAACTCTCTTTAACGGATTCTTTGATCTCCTTGTTTAAGATCGACTTTTTCTTTATGAAAAAAACTAATACCAGCGCAAACATTACCAACAAAAAGACTACACCTAATGTAGAATGTACACCAATCCAAGCAATTAAAAAACCACTAGATAACGACCCTAAAACCGCTGCACCCTTCCAAGTGCTGCTACTCCAGGTTGCAGCATTAGGATATATTTTTTTGGGAACCAATAGGGCAATCAATGAAAAAATAGTTGGTCCGAAAAAGGATCTTAGAACACCACCAAAGAACACCAAACCGTATATACTGAATAAAATAGTGTTCGTTTCCCAAGACGATTCAATCGTTTCAGAGGTTAACCAAAATAGACCAAAGCTAATCAAGGAAAATAATGCTATACATATAGCAAATAAATTTCGCTTCTCTTTTTGATCCACAATATGCCCTGCAAAAGGAGCTAAAAAAAACGCTGGTAGAAATTCACAAGCACCAATAATCGCCAAACTCAATTTATCATTAGTAAGATCATAGACTTGCCATTCAATTACTAAAAATTGCATGGACCATGCAGAAACCAATGCAAAACGTAATAGTAAAAAGATATTAAATTCTTTAAACCGTAATGCTGCGTATGGATCTACTTTTGCCAAGTAATTATGCTTTAATGTCTTTTAATTTTAATTGTAAACTTACAGAACCATTCCATTGATTTTCATCAATCGTATAGGCAATATCAAAAGGCTTTCTGTTTCTAATAAGATCTATTTTATCCCCTAAACCAAATCCTATTGCAACAAGCTTATCATTGAACGATTGTGTTGCTGTAAATCTAATATGTTTATCGTCTTCACCAACGCATTTTCCCCATCCAGTATCTGTAACTCCTTGAGTCATAAACACAGGAGTCATATTTCCTGGGCCAAAAGGAGCAAATTGACGAATTATTCTATAAAGTTTGTGATCTATTTGCTGTAATCCAATAGTTAAGTCAATTTTAAGTTCTGGAGTCAACAGTTTTTTATCTATTGTTTCCTTGACAACACCTTCAAATTTTGCTTTAAATGCGTCATAATTTTCTGGCAATATTGTCAATCCTGCCGCATATTTATGTCCGCCAAATTGAACGATAAAATCACTACAAGCTTCAAGCGCATTATATACATCAAAACCCTTAACTGAACGTGCTGATGCAGCCAATTTGTCACCGCTTTTTGTAAAAACTAATGTGGGTCTATAGTAGGTTTCAGTTAATCTAGAGGCAACAATGCCTATAACACCCTTATGCCAGTCTTTGTTGTATACGACCGTTGTAAACCCTTTTTGCTCTTTATTTTCTTTAATTTGAAGTAAGGCTTCTTCTGTTATAATCCGATCCGTTTCACGTCTATCCGTATTAAATTGGTCTATATCCAATGCATATTCTGCAGCAAGATTAAAATCTTGCTCCGTTAAAAGAGTCACAGCATGATTACCATGTTTCATTCTGCCGGCAGCATTTATGCGCGGTGCTATTATGAAGACCACATCTATAATGGATAACTCTTCTTTCTTAATCTCAGTAATAATAGCCTTAATGCCAGGCCTAGGATTAGAATTAATAACCTGTAACCCAAAATATGTCAATGCTCTATTCTCGCCCGTTATTGGTACGATATCTGCACCTATAGCAGTGGCTACTAAATCTAAATATTCTACTAAATCTTCAGCTGTTTGACCTTGTTTCACTGCTAAGGCTGTAATTAGTTTAAAACCAACTCCACAACCACATAGTTCTTTATAGGGGTAGTCACAATCATTCCTTTTAGGGTCTAATACGGCAACCGCTTCAGGCAATGTATCACCTGGTCTGTGATGATCGCAAATAATAAAATCAATACCCTTGTCTTTAGCATAGGTCACTTTTTCAATTGCTTTAACACCACAATCTAAGGCGATAATTAAACTAAAGTCATTATCATCAGCAAAGTCTATTCCTTTAAAAGAAACACCATACCCTTCATCATAACGATCTGGAACATATGTTGCGACAGATTTTACCCTTGTCTTTAAATATGAAGACACTAAAGCAACAGCAGTAGATCCATCGACATCATAATCACCATAAACCAAGATATTTTCTTTTAATTCTA
Organism: Winogradskyella sp.; assembly: GCF_013213975.1. Classification (GTDB taxonomy): domain Bacteria; phylum Bacteroidota; class Bacteroidia; order Flavobacteriales; family Flavobacteriaceae; genus Winogradskyella. The sequence continues at coordinate 42,517 of NZ_JABSST010000004.1, read as the reverse complement.
TGGCCTTTTCGATTCTATTAACAGCCATATCCATATCCCTCATTAAAAAAGGATCGTGTAAATCATTAAAACTTGGTCTAAAAAATGTTTTTGCAGCTTCATAAGTTTCAATACCACGTTGTAACAAAAGCATGGCCACAGTATCATCTACTTGAAGTGCTTTTTTTAAAGCTTCAATTTTTGAAATCTCAGGTTTAGGTTTCAGCGTCCAACGCATATCTATAGTTTTCTAGCATTATTTTGAGACAAGATGTATTTTTTCTGAATTATTTTTTGAACCGTGCAATTTTCGATCTTACTTTCTAACCATGAAATAATATCTAAATATAGGAATGCTCGTCGTTCGTACGGATGATCTTCATAAACTTTTAATTGATCTAGCAGCGCTTTAAATGCCTTTTTCAGGTCTTGCGGATAGATATCTTGCAGCCCGCGGATAAACTTTATCATTTCCTTTTGCACTTCGTACAAGTCATTCATTTTAATCAAAAACTTATACGTGCTGCGGAGTAATGCTTCCAGATGATAATCTAATCCTGCTTCATAATGAGCAACCAGATTGAGGACTCTCGAAAAACAAAGTAGGTCTTCACGCATAGATAGGGACTTGTTAGAAATTATCTTACCTAAGTATTCGATGGACTTTTTATTATATCCAGCTCCAAAATAAAGACTCGCAAATTTGTAATAGAAAATCATTTTATGATGCGGATCAATTCGACTTTCATATTTTGAAAGTTGCTTTTCAATATCAGGTATTAAAGCTAACCCTTCATCAAAACTACCATCAATAAAATGTTGATTTATGCTATGGAAGTTTGTGTAAAGAAAAATGAGTGCAGCTACATTTTCATCCTTTATAAAATTAGAATCTGAAACCGTAGCATTTAACTCATTGAGTTTCTTAACAAACTTATCCTTGCTCTTTAGGAAGAAAATTGACTCAAGTAAATAGTTATTCCCTTTTAAGAAAAACACAGGATTTAAATTGATCATGTTTGGATATTGATAGAAAAGATCTACCCATTTTGAAGCATATCTATAGCAATTCAAAAAATCCTGCAGTAAAAAATTATACCATAAATGGGCTTTATAATACCAAAGCTTCTCTCTAAAACCAATTTTTTTATTGTTTAACTTAGGAAGTCTATCGTTGAAGTATTCCTTAATAACCTTTCCTTCTTTTTCATTTTTAACATACCCTGTTTTAAGAATAATGCTATACAGCTGTAGGGAAAGATTAGAAAGTTTACTTGCAATGACATTTTGAGCACTTAAATCTCGAGCTTGAATTGCCAATTCATCAGCTCTAGTACTGATACTTCTTGTGATATACTGTGACTCAATAATTTTCTCCAATTCAACAATTTCGAAAGCCATATTTTTCTCTTCATTGGCTATAGCCAACTCCTTTGCTTTGTCTAAAATTTTTAGGCTTTGTTTGTATAATCCCTTATGGTATAATATAGATGCAAAGTCGAGTTGTTCCCTAATTTGAGATCTTATATTCTGATGCGAGGGATTAAGCTTAAGGCTAATTAAAATCTGTTTATACAAATGCGCTTTTACATTTGCCAATTGCTGCTTTTTTATGATTTTGCTTTGTAAAATTGCTTGCTCATTATAAGTCTTTGCTTTATCGAGAAGATTAAAGAGATTAAGAAATTTTGAATTAGCATTTACACCCAAGCGACCAACATAAAGTTTAAACTGTCTTTTCTCTGATTTGGTCAGTGATTTAACGAGTGAAAATAAGTTGTCTTTTTGGTCCTTAGTTGTCAACGGAAATATCTATTAAGTATTTGACTGTGAGGTTTTTAATGTATGTTTTTGGTTTTGAACATCGTAAAATCTATCGGAGGGTCCAAAAAATTGAAAAAACCATACCCTAACTTCGTTAGACAATACTAATCTTTATTTTGTTAAATGTCAAATAACGCTATTCAAATATTCGATACTACGCTTCGCGATGGTGAACAAGTGCCTGGTTGTAAACTTGATACTCAACGAAAAGTATTAATTGCAGAGCAACTAGACATTTTAGGTGTAGATGTTATCGAAGCTGGTTTTCCTGTGTCGAGTCCAGGTGATTTTAAATCTGTAGAGTCTATTTCAAAAATCGTAAAAAATGCTACCGTGTGTGGATTAACCCGATCTGTAGAAAATGACATAAAAGTGGCCGCTGAAGCTCTAAAGTATGCTAAGAAACCTAGAATTCATACTGGAATAGGTACATCAGATTCTCATATTTTACATAAATTCAAAACAACAAAAGAAGATATTTTAGAACGTGCTTTTGCAGCAGTAAAGTATGCAAAGTCTTTTGTTGAAGATGTAGAGTTTTATGCGGAAGATGCCGGTAGAACTGATAATGAATATTTAGCTAGAGTGTGTGAGGTTGCCATTAAGGCTGGTGCCACAGTGCTTAATATTCCAGATACCACAGGCTATTGCTTACCAAGCGAATATGGCGCTAAGATTAAGTATTTAAAAGAAAATGTAAAAGGCATAGAAAAAGCCATTTTATCATGTCATTGCCATAACGATTTAGGTTTAGCAACTGCTAATTCTATAGAAGGTATTATTAACGGTGCAAGGCAAATAGAATGTACTATTAACGGTATTGGAGAACGCGCAGGTAACACTGCTCTAGAAGAAGTTGTGATGATTTTAAAACAGCATCCTTACCTCAATTTAGATACCAATGTAAATACCTCAATGCTTTATGGTATGAGTCAGTTAGTAAGTGATAGCATGGGAATTTATACACAGCCAAATAAAGCTATAGTAGGTGCAAACGCATTTGCACATAGCTCAGGAATCCATCAAGATGGTGTCATAAAAAATAGAGAAACTTACGAAATAATAGACCCTAAAGATGTCGGTGTTACTGAGTCTGCTATAATTCTTACTGCAAGAAGTGGGAGAGCTGCATTAGCTTACCGTGCTAAAAAAATAGGTTATGAATTAACTAAATTGCAACTTGATGAAGTTTATGCTAACTTTTTAATATTTGCCGATAAGAAGAAAGAAATTAATAATGATGATATTCATCAAATCATTGAAACAAGCAAAGTATATCAGGAAATTATTTGAGCTTAGATGAGTAAAAAAACACTATTTGACAAAGTATGGGATTCTCATGTTGTCGATAGTATAGAAAATGGTCCACAGATTTTATACATCGACAAACACTTAATCCATGAAGTAACAAGTCCGCAAGCTTTCAACGAATTAGAAAATCGCGGAATTCCTATTTTTAGACCAAATCAAATTGTTGCTACTGCAGACCACAATACACCGACTTTAAATCAGGATCAACCGGTTAAAGACGCCCTGTCGCGTCATCAGTTAGAGCAACTTTCAATTAACTGCAAAAAGAACAATATAACCTTATATGAGTTAGGCCATAAGTATAATGGTATTGTCCATGTTATGGCCCCAGAACTTGGCATTACGCAACCCGGTATTACTATGGTATGTGGTGATAGTCACACCTCTACTCACGGTGCTTTTGGAACAATTGCTTTTGGTATTGGAACCAGCCAAGTTGCTCAGGTATTTGCAAGTCAATGTTTGTTATTGACTAAACCAAAAAGTTTAAGAGTAACTGTAAATGGTAAACTAAAAAAGGGAGTGCTTCCTAAAGATGTTATCCTTTACATCATTTCAAAGCTCGGCACAAACTCAGGAACAGGTTATTTCTGTGAATACGCAGGAAATGTTTTCGAAGAAATGAGTATGGAGGGTCGAATGACTGTCTGTAATATGAGCATAGAAATGGGTGCGCGTGGAGGCATGATAGCACCTGACCAAACTACGTTTAATTATATTAAAAACCGAGAATTTGCACCAAAAGGTGAAGCTTTTGAAAAGAAGGTCGCCTATTGGAAAACACTTCCAACAGATGAAGGGGCCGTCTTTGACAAAGAATATCATTTTGATGCTGCCGATATAGAACCAATGGTAACCTACGGTACTAACCCTGGTATGGGAATTAAAATCTCTGACACCATTCCTGTTGAAGAAAATCCATCTTTTAAAAAGTCATTGGCTTATATGGATTTTGAAGCAGGAGAGAGCCTGATAAATAAGCCTATTAATTACGTTTTTATAGGAAGTTGTACCAACTCAAGAATTGAAGATTTTAGGGTAGCTGCAAACTTTATTAAAGGAAAGAAAAAAGCTGACAACGTTACCGCCTGGCTTGTACCGGGTAGTAAACAAGTTGAAACTCAAATTATAGATGAAGGATTAAAAGATATTTTTACAGAAGCTGGTTTTGAGCTTCGTCAACCTGGCTGCTCTGCCTGTTTAGCAATGAATGATGACAAAATACCTCAAGGTGAGTATTGTGTCTCAACTTCTAATCGAAATTTTGAAGGACGACAAGGACAAGGTTCTCGCACCATTTTAGCGAGCCCACTTGTAGCAGCTGCTACTGCAGTTGAAGGAAAAATAATAGATATCACAAAACACTTAAATTAATGGAAAAGTTCAGGACATTAACATCTACAGCCATTCCGTTAAATATAGAGAATGTTGATACAGACCAAATTATACCTGCGCGCTTTTTAAAGGCGACAGATAAAAAAGGATTTGGCGATAATGTATTTAGAGATTGGAGGTTTCATAAAGATGGATCAATAAACGAATCATTTATTTTAAACAATAAAGTCTACAGCGGAAGCATTTTAATTGCTGGAGATAACTTTGGTTGTGGCTCTAGTAGAGAACATGCTGCATGGGCTATTGGTGGATATGGATTCAAAGTAGTAGTTTCAAGCTTCTTTGCGGACATATTTAAAGGCAATGCACTTAATAATGGTTTATTGCCAGTTCAGGTTTCAAAGGAGTTTTTAGAACACTTATTACAAGACGTAACATCCCATCCAGAGACCTTAGTGAAGGTAAATCTAGAACAACAAACCATTGCAATTGAAGGAAGTGATCTCTCAGAAATGTTTGCTATTGATCCTTACAAAAAAACCTGTATGATAAATGGGTATGATGATATTGACTACCTAATTAATAATAAAAAGTTAATTGAAGCTTTTGAAGCTAACAAAATTTATTAAGCCTTAGATATGAAGTTAAATATAGCAGTATTACCAGGTGATGGCATCGGTCCAGAAGTGACTGATCAAGCAGTAAAAGCACTTAAGGCTATAGCCTCTGAATTTAATCATAGCTTTACATTTAAAAAAGCAGATGTTGGAGCTATAGCTATTGATAAATACAATAATCCATTACCCGATGAAACCCTTGAATTGTGCAAAACGTCTGATGCGATTTTATTTGGCTCTATTGGTCATCCAAAATATGATAATGATCCAAGCGCTAAAATACGTCCGGAACAAGGGCTACTTAAACTAAGAAAAGAATTAGGCTTATTTGCCAATATAAGACCAGTGAAAGCTTATGAAACGCTGCTGGATAAATCTCCTTTAAAAGAACATATTATTAAGGGGACTGATATTTCAATTTATAGAGAACTTACGGGTGGTATTTACTTCGGTGATAAACATTTAAGTGAAAATGGAAACGTTGCCTCAGATTTATGTCTCTATTCGCGTGAAGAAATTGAACGCATAACACACTTAGCTTTTCAAGCCGCTCAAAACAGAAAGGGTAAAGTTACCTTGGTTGACAAAGCAAACGTTTTAGAGAGCTCAAGGCTCTGGAGAAAAGTTGTTGGTGAAATTGCGCAGCAATACCAAGATGTAGAATTAGACTTCTTATTTGTTGATAATGCAGCGATGCAAATGATTCTAAACCCAAAGCAATTTGATGTTATTTTAACTGAAAATATGTTTGGTGATATTATTAGTGACGAGGCTAGTGTTATTGGTGGATCTATTGGATTATTAGCCTCTGCTTCAGTTGGAGAGACATATGCAATGTTCGAACCTATTCACGGATCATATCCTCAAGCTACTGGTAAAGGCATAGCAAATCCTATTGCTTCTATTCTGTCTGCTGCTATGCTTCTAGAGCATTTTGAATTGTTTTTAGAAGCGCAATTAATTAATAAAGCTGTTGAAAAATCTTTAAAACTAGGTATTTCAACACCAGATATTAACGACAATCACGATAATGTAACAACAAGTAAAGTTGGAGAGTTTATTGAAGATTTTATCAATAATCCAAATGACAGTAACATGAACTTTACCAATATTCATCTCGGTCAATCAACTATCATATAAATTAAAATGCCAACACAACCTAAACTTACAAGATTCAATCAAAGTGTATTGTCTAAATATCAGATATATAACAGTATATTTATGACACTTCCTTTCGATACAATTACTAAAACAGGTGTTTTACTACCCTTGTTTCATGAAACTTGTAAAAACGGATTTTCCAATCAAGAAGACCCAACTACAATAGTAGATACATTTTTTAAGAAGTACCAGGCAAGACGATCCCCAAAGAGCCGTATTAATTTACTTTTTAGGTTTATACAGTATATCGAGCGTCAAGTAGTTTTGTTTGATGCTATTGAAGATGCTGCCTTCCCTGTGGTGAATAATATGGATGGTATTGGCACCCTAAGAAGTTTAAAAGAGTCTGTCGCAAAGGAGGGTAAATTGGATACTCTTAAAAAATACTTAGAGGAGTTTAAAGTAAGAATTGTTTTAACAGCACATCCCACTCAGTTTTATCCAGGATCAGTTTTGGGTATTATTACAGATTTAACAGAGGCCATTCAAGAAAATGATCTGTTAAGAATAAATAATTTATTAGCACAATTAGGCAAGACACCATTCTTTAAACATAAAAAACCAACTCCATATGACGAGGCGGTTAGTTTAATATGGTATTTAGAAAATGTCTTTTATAAATCTTTTGGGAAAATTTACGATTATATCCAAGAAAATATCTTCGAAGGCAAGGAAATTGAAAATGATATTATCAATATTGGATTCTGGCCAGGAGGAGATCGCGACGGCAATCCATTTGTAACACCAGAGATAACACTTAGTGTTGCTGAACGATTGCATTCAACTGTCATAAAAAACTATTACAGAGACGCACGCCGTTTAAGACGAAAATTAACATTTGTTGGTGTAGAGGAACGCATAGTTGCATTGGAGACAGAACTCTGGAAAATCATAACCAATAAAGAATCTAATTTAACTATTGAACATTTCATCTCAGAAATGAAAGTCATTAAGGATTTACTAATCAATAAGCACCAGTCACTTTATGTCTCCGAAGTCAATAGCTTGCTTAATAAAATTCACTTATTTGGGTTTCACTTTGCTAATCTAGACATCCGACAAGACAGTAGAAAACACGCCCAGTTTTTTAATGATATGGTTAATGCCTTAATAGAAAACGGTAGTTCTGTCTTTCCAGAAAACTATCATGATTTATCTGAAAAGGAACAAATTAAAATACTTTCTAAGGTAAAGGGTGAAGTCGATTTATCTATAATTAAAGATGAAGAGACCCTTAAAGCCTTAAAAACCATGAAAGTGATAAAGATCATTCAAGGGAATAATGGCGAGAAAGCTGCCAATCGTTATATCATAAGTAACAACCAAACTACTTTAAATGTAATGCAATTGTATGCCATGCTAAAATTAGTGGCATTTCAAGATGAACTAACTGTAGATATTGGTCCTCTTTTTGAAACTGTAACAGATTTACAAAATGCACCTACGGTTATGGAAGAGCTATATACAAATCCAGAATATGCTGCACATTTGAAATCTAGAGGTAATAAACAAACCATTATGCTTGGCTTTAGTGACGGTACTAAAGATGGAGGTTATTTAATGGCAAATTGGGCCATTTATAGAGCTAAAGAAAATTTAACAGCGATTTCGAGAAAGTATGGCATTAAAGTCATCTTTTTTGATGGACGTGGTGGACCACCTGCTCGTGGAGGTGGAAAAACGCATAACTTTTATGCCTCATTAGGTCCAACCATCGAAGATGAAGAAGTACAATTGACTATTCAAGGACAAACGATTAGTTCAAACTTTGGAACTTTAGATTCCTCACAATACAACTTAGAACAATTAATAAGTTCTGGTATTTACAATAGTATCAGTGATACAGATCTAAGTATGACGCCTGAAAACAGAGTTGTTATGACTGACTTAGCTGAACGGAGTTATAAGGTGTATTCAGATTTTAAAGCACATCCAAAGTTTATACCGTATTTAGAGCATATGAGTACTTTAAAGTATTACGCTAAAACTAATATTGGTAGTAGACCCTCTAAACGTGGAAAATCTGATGGATTAGTATTCTCAGATTTAAGAGCTATTCCTTTTGTTGGATCTTGGAGTCAACTAAAACAAAATGTCCCTGGATTTTTTGGTGTAGGTTCTGCCTTAAAGTACTATGAAGACCATGGAGAATTTGAAAAGGTAAAGATCTTATTTAAAACATCTGATTTCTTTAAAACACTTATTGAAAACAGTATGATGTCTCTATCTAAATCCTTTTTTGATTTAACAAGATATATGGCAGATGATGAAGAATACGGAGACTTCTGGAAGATTATTTATGATGAATATGAAACCTCTAAACGCCTTATTCTTAAATTGACTGGTTATTCTGAATTAATGCAAGAAGAACCTGCAGGTAAAGCATCAATTAACGTTAGAGAATCCATTGTTCTACCCTTATTAACGATTCAACAATATGCCTTGAAAAAGATTCAGGATATGGAAAAAGCTGGGATTAAACCAGACAATGAAGAAATGAAGATTTATGCTAATATGGTAACACGGTCATTATTTGGTAACATTAATGCAAGCCGTAATTCTGCGTAGTAATAAAAAATACTTTTACTGAGGCCCATTTAGTTTTAATATTGAATGGGTCTTTTTTAATTTTCAGATTAAAAAATTTAATTCTCTTACTAATGCAAAGAAAACCCTCTAAATCAAATCACCTTAGAGGGTTTAACTAACAAAAATGAATTTAGCTAATAGCTAAAAACAATATTGTTGAGTCTCTTTATAGTGTCTTTATCAAACGCCTAAATTTGATAAAACAAGACTATTATCTTAAAGTTCTTGATCCTTTTTCCTTAGTTCGAATTTTATATATTTCATCTATTGAGGAAATAAAAATCCTCCCATCACCATCGTCCCCAGTGAATGCAGATTGAAGAATTGCTTTTATAGTAACTTCTTCAAAATCATCATTAACCAAAATGGATAGATACAATTTTTTAAACGTATCATTTTCATCTAATACCGCATTAACTTCCCAGTAAGAGAAAAACTTAACCCCAACATCATGTAATGCAGATTTAACTTCTGGAAACTTAGGCTGTTTAATTATTGCTTCTATCTTTTTCATATGTTTATTGCATTAACTGAAATATTAATTAGAATAAAGAATCAATCTGGTAGATTTAAAGATTTACAATGTCTAATTGATATAATACAAGTTTTATTGATAATTTAAAATGCAAACCCTCGAAAGTTTATTCCGAGGGTTTTGCTAACAAAACTAAATGATATGATCAATTTTAAAATCTTTGTAAAGTTTCATTATTTTATATAAAATCTATTCTCCTCTATCTCTCTTACCGGGGTAAGCAATAGTTCCATGTTCAGCCAAATCTAATCCTTTTTCTTCAACTTCTTTACTTACACGCAATCCAATTGTTTTCTTTAAGGTAAATAAAACGATCCATGATAAAGCAACAGCCCAAACAGCATATGCTAAAGCACCTAAAGCCTGTACGCCAAGTTGCGTAATACCACCTCCATTGAATAAACCAATACCTGTGTCACCGTCAATTCCCCATAATCCAATAACTACAGTTCCCCATACACCTACTACTCCGTGTACAGAAACGGCACCAATAGCATCATCTATTTTTAATTTCTTCTCAATAAATTCGATAGAGAATACAACTAAAATTCCACCTAATAAACCGGCTAAGAAAGCACCTTGAGAAGACATATTTCCACATCCAGCAGTAATACTCACTAATCCAGCTAAAGCACCGTTTAAAGTTTGCGCTAAATGTGGTTTTCCGTACCAAATCCAAGTAGTAATTAATGCCCCTAAACCACCAGCTGCAGCTGCGATATTTGTAATTAACACTACATTTGAGGCTCCAATGGCATCTGCACCTCCCCAAGCTAATTGAGATCCACCGTTAAATCCAAACCAGCCTAACCAAAGAATGAATACACCTAAAGTCGCTAAGATTTGATTATGTCCAGGTATTGGTAATACTTTTCCATCAACAAATTTTCCAATTCGCGGTCCTACCAAAATAGCAGCAACTAAAGCAGCCCATCCACCTACAGAATGAACAATTGAAGATCCAGCAAAGTCAATGAAACCTAATTCTGTTAACCAGCCTTCGCCTTGCCATTGCCACCCACCTGAAATAGGATAAATTAAAGCAGTCATTACTACAGAGAAAATAACATAAGTAGAATATTTTGTTCTACCAGCTATGGCACCAGATACAATTGTTGCAGCTGTTGCAGCAAACATTGTTTGGAAAAATAAATCCGCACCTTCACCTTGAAATAAACCACTCCAGAAGAACCATCCGTTAGAAGTGTCACCATACATTAAAGAATACCCTACTAACCAATACGTTAGTGATCCAACACAAATATCAAGTAAGTTTTTCATTGCGATATTTACCGCATTTTTTGATCGTGTCATCCCAGATTCAACAAGGGTAAACCCTGCTTGCATAAAAAATACTAAGATTCCCGAAAGAAGCATCCAAAGCATCCCTAAGTCACCGTTGATTGCCGATACAGCATCTTCAATGTCCTTTGTTGTCGCTGGAACAGCTTCTTGAATCGCCATAAATTTTGGCAATATCATTAAAAAGTTGTCAGTCATAATTATTTGTTTTTGTTAGTTAAATTTTTGTAGTACTAGAACTTATAGACAGCAGCTATCAAGAAAGAACCCAAACTCTTTGTTGCAGCTAAATCATTATCTATAAACGCATCATCGGAGGCACTATCCAGTCGTATTTCTGGCTTGATGATTAAATCATCTTCAATTGTAAAACTTCCTGTTAATGTTGCAGCAATAACACTAGTATCTGCAACTCCAGAACCAATAGCACCAAAATTTTCATCTTCAGCAAAGTACTCCACTCTTAAACCTATTGCAGACGTATCGGAAACAGTGTACTGAGGATATAAAGCCGCACCCATAAATCCACCTGCATCATCTTCTAAACTTAAATAAGCCGCGTTAATCCCTAAAAAGAATTCATCAGAAAGGTTGAATCCCCCGGTAAAATCAATTTCAAAAAATGATGGATCATATAATAAGTTCAAATACTGGTCTTTGTAACCTAATTGGGCACCAGCAGCATAATCACCTGTTGGATTAAATTCAGTTAAATCCGTGTCATTAAAAACACCAACCATTAAGCTTAAATCATCTGATAAAGCAAAGTCTGCTTTTAACCCTGTATGACTAAAAGGACCATAAGAGAAAAGATAAGATGTACTATAATTAAAGTTAGCTACAGGTGAAATAACCTCATAACCCAAGAACGTATTGAAATTACCAAAGGTTAAGGTTACACTTTCATTTACATTCCAGTAGGCGTATAATTGATTTACAATGTTCCCTGTTGCAGAATACATTGGTGAGGCAAAAATGGCGTCTGTTCCTCTAGGACCAAAGACTAAATCAGCAACAAATCCAATCTTCTCTCCTTCATAAGAAGCAATAATATTAGCCATACCAAGAGAGAAACCTGGCAAATTGGCAAAAGACGATCCTGGGGCAATAGCATCTTCATCATTTGGAGCAGTTAAGTTAGCCCTATAATAAGCGTCAATACTTCCACTAAAACTAAATGACTTTTTTTCTTCTGTCTCTTCTTCCTGTGCAAATAATCCAAATGCTAAAGAGAACATACATAAGGTAAACATTTTTTTCATAATTCAATCTGTTTTAAACGTTAGTCAATGGTCAAAACTATTTTATTTTATTTAATACCCCTAAAAAAAGGGGGTATATTAGACTATTTTTATTATTTTCTCATTTTACACCCATTTTATTTTGAGGTATAATTTTTTATAATGATTTTTTTTAAAATTTAATAATTTAAAAAATGAATAAAATTCATATTTTTATCATTTTCATTAAATTATTCTTATTAAAATGAATTTTTCGAAAACGTTTTCGTAATTTTTTAAGTCTATTTATAGATTAATCTCATTATGAATTTTGCATTTTTCGTCCATTTAATTTCCATTTTTTCATTTACAAATCACTTAATTATGGATATGAGAAAAGTGAATTGACTTTTTTTTTAATCAAATTCTTGCGTCTATCTTAGAGCTAATAATAGGAGTAGAATACTTGCGAAATTTTTGAGATATGCTGAAGAAACAAGGTCTTTATTTGCCCGAATTTGAACATGATAATTGTGGTGCTGGTTTTATTTGTAGCCTTACTGGAAAACGTTCAAATGATATCATACACAAAGCGTTAGAAATTTTAGTGAAATTAGAACATCGTGGTGCAGTTAGTTCGGATGGTGTTACTGGAGATGGTGCTGGAATTTTAATTGATATTCCACATAAGTTTTTTAAGATTTTTTGCGAATTCGAGTTGCCGAAACCAGGGCAATACGCAGTAAGTAATGTGTTCTTACCAAGAAAAGAAAATCAACGTCAATTTTGTATTGATGTTTTTGAAAAAGAAATCGCTAATCAAGGACTAAAATTATTTGGCTGGAGAGATGTTCCTGTAAACAGTAAAATTCTCGGTGAAATTGCCAAATCTACAGAACCGTTTGTTAAACAAATATTCATTGGCAAGTCTCACCCAGAACAAACCGACAAAGCGTTTAATTTAAAACTTTTTGCTGCACGTAAAATTACAGAACACACTATTTATAATTCTAAACTTTCAGAATCTAAAGTCTTTTATGTTCCTAGTTTGTCAACAAAAATTATCATTTATAAGGGATTATTAAAGCCAGAGCACATCAACGAATATTATCTAGATCTCTTTAATTCGGCATTAGATACCAGGTTAGCACTTGTACACCAACGTTTCTCAACCAACACCTTCCCAACGTGGGATTTGGCTCAACCATTCAGATACATATGTCATAATGGTGAGATTAACACCCTTAGAGGAAATGTCTCTCGAATGTTTTCACGCGAAGAAATTATGCGGAGTGAGGCGTTTGGTGATGACATTAAAAGAGTTATACCGACCATTTTAAAAGGTAAGTCGGATTCAGCAACCTTAGACATGGTTGTAGAATTACTCTTAATGACAGGGCGTTCTTTGCCAGAAGCAATGATGATGCTTGTTCCAGAAGCTTGGGAAAAAAACCCAAATATGTCTGATGCTAAACGCGCATTCTACGAGTATAATTCTTGCTTAATGGAACCATGGGATGGCCCAGCTTCTATACCATTCACAGATGGTAATTACATCGGAGCAGTTCTGGATAGAAACGGTCTACGTCCATCGCGCTATACCGTTACAAAAAGTGGAAATGTTATCATGTCCTCAGAAACAGGTGTAGTTGATATTAAACCAGAGAACGTTGAATTTCATGGAAGGCTAGAACCAGGGAAGATGTTCTTGGTAGACATGAATAAGGGAAGAATTGTAAATGATGAGGAAATAAAAGAAGAAATAGCATCTAAATACCCTTATAGACAGTGGCTCAATAAAAACTTAGTTCACTTAAAGGATATTTCTGCGAAGAAAGGGCCAATATTATATGATGAAATAGATTTAAAAAAGCGAGAAATAGTCTTTGGTTACACCCGAGAGGATTTAAATACCATCATCAGACCAATGGCGCAACTAGGTAAAGAACCTATTGGATCCATGGGTAGCGATGCGCCAATTGCGGTATTATCTGAACGTCCACAATTAGTCTACAATTATTTTAAACAGCTCTTTGCTCAGGTTACAAATCCACCATTAGATGGTATTAGAGAAGAATTGATTACTGATATTAGTTTAACCCTTGGAAGTGATGTTAACCTATTTGATATCAATGCAACTCATTGTAAGAAACTGAAAATTCAAAATCCTGTCATTTCTAAACATGATTTAGACAAGATCAGAAATTTTGACTCTAATCCAGATTTTCAGGTCACTTCAATTTCAATGCTGTATGAAGTTAGTAAAGGTCTAAATGAATTAGAAGTTGCTCTTGAGAATCTTATTGCGCAAGCTTCAAAAGCCATTGACGATGGTACTAATATCATTATTTTGTCTGACCGTTATGTTAATGAAAATCAAGCACCTATTCCAGCGTTATTAGCTTGCTCTTATGTTAATCACGCGCTACATAAATTAGGAAAACGCTCACAGGTAAGCATCATCATCGAATCGGCAGAACCACGCGAGGTTCATCACTTTGCATTATTATTTGGTTTTGGCGCAAGCGCAATTAACCCTTACATCGTTAACGAGATTGTTCAGGAACAAATTAACAGCAAGGACGTCACTGATTTAGAATATTTAACAGCAATTAAAAACTACAATAAGGCCATTGGAAAGGGTATTTTAAAGGTGATGAATAAGATTGGTATCTCAACCTTAAATTCGTATCGCGCCTCTCAATTGTTTGAATGTATTGGAATAAATACAGCAACTGTTCAGAAGTATTTTCCTAATACACCAACACGAATTCAAGGTGTTGGCTTAAGAGAAATTGAACAAGAAATTGTAAAACGTCATCGTAAAGCATTTCAAAAGGACGACACACATATTGATATCCAAGTTGGTGGAGATTACCGTTGGCGTCGAGGTCAGGAAAAACATATGTTCAATCCGCTTACTGTAGCAAAACTCCAAGAGGCAGTTCGCACAAATAAAGCTACGACTTATAAAGAATACTCTCAACTCGTTAATGATCAATCTAAACATTTAATGACCATCAGAGGTCTCTTTGAGTTTGATCAATTTGACCCAATTCCTCTTGATGAAGTTGAGCCATGGACAGAAATTGTAAAGCGCTTTAAAACTGGAGCTATGTCTTATGGGTCTATTAGTAAAGAAGCGCATGAGAATTTAGCCGTAGCCATGAATAGAATTGGTGGTAAATCCAATTCTGGAGAAGGCGGTGAGGATCAAGAACGCTTCTATAAAAGTTCTCAAGGAGACTGGAGAAACTCTGCTATAAAGCAGATTGCATCGGGTCGATTTGGAGTCACTTCAAATTACCTGACCAATGCTAACGAAATTCAAATAAAAATTGCACAAGGAGCAAAACCTGGAGAAGGTGGTCAATTGCCTGGCCCAAAAGTTAATCGTGAAATTGCGAAAACGAGAAATTCAACTCCCTATGTAGGACTTATTTCGCCGCCACCACATCACGATATTTACTCTATTGAAGATTTATCACAATTAATATATGATGCTAAATCTGCAAATAGAGCAGCACGTATTAATGTAAAATTAGTATCAGAAGTTGGTGTTGGAACTGTTGCTGCTGGTGTTGCAAAAGCCAAAGCAGATGTCATTCTTATTTCTGGCTTTGACGGTGGAACAGGAGCGTCTCCTTTAACATCTTTGCGTCATGCTGGTTTACCTTGGGAATTAGGTATAGCAGAAGCACAACAAACCTTGGTTATGAATGACCTACGTAACCGAATAGTTTTAGAATGTGATGGTCAATTAAAGACCGGTCGCGATGTAGCCATCGCCTGTTTACTGGGTGCTGAAGAATTTGGTTTTGCTACTGCTCCTCTTGTGGCATCAGGATGTATTATGATGCGTGTGTGCCATTTAAATACATGTCCTGTAGGTATTGCAACGCAGAATCCTGAACTTAGAAAGAAATTTAAAGGCAAGCCAGAGCATGTTGTTAACTACATGTATTTTGTAGCACAAGAGTTGCGTGAAATCATGGCTAAACTTGGTTTCCGAACAGTGAATGAAATGGTAGGTCAGGTTCAGAAATTAAACCGAAATAAAGCCATTGAACATTACAAGGCTTCTGGTATTGATCTAACACCAATACTGCACAAAGTAGAGGTTTCAGAAGATGTAAAACTTTACAATACTGATACACAAGATCATAATCTAGAAACGCATTTAGATTTTAAAATAATACGTCAAGCACACCAGGCTTTGTTTAGAAGACAGCGCACAGATTTAGAGTTACCTATCACCAATATAGACCGTGCGGTGGGTGCGATTGTGAGCAATGAAATCTCTAAAATATATGGTGCTAATGGCTTACCAGAAGACACTATTAATATTGACTTTACAGGATCTGCCGGTCAAAGTTTTGGAGCCTTTACTACTAAAGGCGTAAGTATGACTGTTCATGGTAATACCAATGATTATCTAGGAAAAGGTTTATCTGGAGGTAAGTTGATCATTAAAGTACCTAAAGAATGTACGATTGTACCTGAGGAAAATATCATTACAGGTAATGTAACATTATATGGTGCAACCAGTGGAGAAGTTTATATAAACGGTAAGGCCGGTGAACGTTTTTGCGTTCGTAATTCAGGAGCCAAAGCAGTAGTAGAAGGTATTGGAGATCATGGTTGTGAATACATGACAGGCGGTGTTGCTGTGATCTTGGGGTCTGTAGGTCGCAATTTTGGAGCCGGTATGAGTGGAGGTATAGCTTACGTTCTAGATAGTGATAACACTTTTGAATCTTTTTGCAATTCCTCTGAATTAAATATTGATCCGGTTAGCACAGTAGAGGATCAAGTTCAACTAGAACAGTTGGTTGAAAACCACTTTTTAGCGACAGGTAGTCCTTTGGCTAGACGTCTTTTAGATGATTGGAAAAATACACTTCCAAAATTCAAAAAAATACTTCCAGAAGAGTATAAGCAAGCTTTATTAAGATTAGAGAAAGAAGAACAATTACAAACAGCTTAAGTCATGGGAAAGGTAACAGGATTTTTAGAATTTGAGAGAGAAAACGAAAGCTATATTGCTCCAGAAAAACGCATAAAAGACTATAAGGAATTTATGATTCCGCTAAAAGAAGAAGGGCTTAAAAATCAAGGAGCACGTTGTATGGATTGCGGTATTCCGTTTTGCCATAGTGGTTGTCCGCTTGGGAATTTAATTCCTGATTTTAATGATAAGGTGTATAAAGGAAAATGGAAAGAGGCCGCAGAAATTTTACATAAAACCAATAATTTCCCTGAATTCACAGGCAGATTATGTCCAGCACCATGTGAAGAAGCATGCGTTTTAGGTATTAATGAAGATCCTGTGACCATTGAGAATATTGAAAAAAATATTGTCGAAACAGCTTTCAAAGAAGGTTGGATTGCTGCAAATCCACCTAAAGTAAGAACCGGAAAATCAGTGGCTGTAGTAGGTTCTGGACCTTCTGGATTAGCAGCAGCACAACAATTAAACAGAGCTGGCCATAATGTTACTGTTTTTGAACGTGATGAAAAGATTGGAGGCTTATTACGCTATGGTATTCCTGATTTTAAAATGGAAAAACATGTCATCGATAGACGTCTTAAGATTTTAGAAGAAGAAGGTATTGTATTTAAGACAAATGCTCATGTTGGAGGGAATGTCGACGCTAACAGACTAAAGGATGAGTATGATGCTATTGTACTTTGTGGTGGTGCCACTGTAAGACGCAGTATCCCGATTCCAGGATCTGATTTAAAAGGTGTTATACAAGCCATGGACTTCTTGAAATTAAACAACCAATATGTAGATGGTTTAACTGATTTCGAGTCTATTATTTCAGCAGAAGGTAAGGATGTAGTTGTGATTGGTGGAGGTGATACTGGAAGTGATTGTATAGGGACTTCTAACCGTCATGGTGCTAAATCCGTAACTAATTTTGAAATTCTAAGCAAACCTACTGAAGGACGTCCTACACATCAACCATGGCCTTATTGGCCAATGAAATTGAGAACAAGTTCTTCTCACAAAGAAGGTGTAGAACGCTTTTTTAGTATTTCTACCAAAGAATTTTTAGGCGATGGTAAAGGCCATCTAAAAGGTTTAAAAACAGTTGAAGTTGAATGGTTATTCACCAAAGGTGAACGACCACAACTTAAAGAAATTGAGGGCACCGAAAAGGAATGGAAATGCGATTTGGCCTTACTGGCGCTTGGTTTTACAGGATCAGAAACCACCTTAGCTGAACAATTTGGGTTAGAAATGGATTTTAGAACTAACATCCAAGCAACAACTAAAGATTATGCCACAAACGTACCAGGTATTTTTGCTGCAGGAGATATGCGTCGTGGACAATCCTTAATTGTTTGGGCCATTTCAGAAGGTCGCCAAGCTGCACATCATGTAGATGCCTATTTAATGGGTGAATCTCATCTGCCTTTAAAAGATGACAGCGATTTACCACGTGTCTAAATAATGTACTACTAGTCTTTGTTTTAGGGTAAGGGCTATAAATTCTAGTAGGTCAAAAAAGCATCCTTTCGGATGCTTTTTATTTTGGATACTTAGCTCGTATTTCATCTAAACATAAATTACCCATACTGCCAATATGTGTATGTGGTTTACCTAAATCTGGCTTATAAGTATCGTTTTGTACTTGGCTACCAATCTCTTGATAAGCCTGTCTAAAGGACATGCCTTCTACCACAAGGTTATTAATACTGTCAACAGTAAAAAGATATTTATATTTTTCATCTGTTAAGTCTACATCCTTAACTATGATTTGTTGAATTGCATAATTAAAAATATCCAAAATGTTCTTAAGGTCTTCAAAGGCACTAATCATATGCTCTTTAAGCAATTGAAAATCTCTATGGTAACCACTAGGTAAATTGTTGGTAATGAGTAGCATTTCAGTATGTAAAGCTTGAATCTTATTGCATTTTCCTCTAATCAATTCAAAGACATCAGGATTCTTCTTATGTGGCATAATACTACTTCCTGTTGTGAGTTCGTCTGGAAAACTAATAAACCCAAAATTCTGGCTCATATACAAGCAAATATCCATTGCAAAACGCGCCAGAGTGTTTGCTAAACCACCTAAAGCGCTAGCGATAGATCGTTCACTTTTTCCTCGACTTAATTGTGCTGCGACAACATTATACTTTAAGGTTGAAAATTGAAGTTCTTTAGTGGTTAAATTTCTATCAATTGGGAATGAACTTCCATATCCTGCTGCCGATCCTAAGGGATTTTGATCTACAATTTTTTCAACGGCATTTAATACATGCACATCATCAATCAAAAGTTCAGCATAAGAAGAAAACCAAAGTCCAAAAGACGATGGCATGGCAACTTGTAAGTGCGTATAGCCAGGCAATACTGCATCTTTATGTGTAGCCGCCAAGTTTAATAGTGTATCAAATAGCTCTTTGACTCTTTTATTAATCTCCTTTAAACTATTTTTATAATACAACTGTAAAGCCACTAAAACTTGATCGTTTCTGGAACGTGCTGTGTGAATTTTTTTACCAACATCTCCCAAAGTTTTTGTGAGTTCGTATTCGATTTTAGAATGCACATCCTCAAAGGTGTCTTCTATTATAAATTCACCGTTTTCGATTGCATTTGAAATTCCTTCTAAGCCATTTTTCAATTGTTCGAGTTCTTTAGAGTTTAAAATTCCTATAGACTCTAACATAACAGCATGTGCCAAAGATGCTTGTACATCATATTTGGCGATATGCAGATCAATTTCCCTATCATTGCCAACAGTAAATTGTTCTATTTTTCTATCGATTGTAAATCCTTTTTCCCAGAGTTTCATAATACCTGATTTAACATTTTTATATAGATATCTATACCTTCTTCAATTTCCGATATATAAATATACTCGTCTGCTGTATGAGAACGTGTGCTATCACCTGGACCTAATTTCAGAGATGGACAGCTTAATACGGCTTGATCGGACAAGGTAGGTGACCCATAAGTCTCTCTACCTAATTTTATTCCAGCTTTCACCAACTCATGATGAATCGGAATTGCCGATGAATTTAATCTCAAACTTCGCGCTTCAATGCTAGTACAAGGAGACTTCTGCTTAAGTATCTCAGCAATCTCGGCATTACTATACCTATCATTAACACGAACATCAACAACCAAATCAACCTCTGACGGTACGGCATTATGCTGTTTGCCAGCATTGATTTGAGTGACAGTCATTTTAACATCTCCAAGAACAAGTGACTTTTTATCGAACTTAAACTCTTGAAACCACTTTAATACATCGATGGTATTATAAATGGCATTATCGTCATTTGGATGTGCTGCATGACTTGCAGTACCTTTTACTTTGGCGTCAAAAACCACCAAGCCCTTTTCTGCAACAGCAAGCTGCATTAAGGTCGGTTCACCAACAATGGCAACATCAATTTTTGGAATCACAGGTAACATACTGTTTAATCCATTTGGACCACTACTTTCCTCTTCTGCTGAAGCCACAATAACAAGATTATAGTTGAGGTTTCTATTTTCATAGAAATATGTAAAAGTTGCTAGTAGCGACACCAAACATCCTCCAGCATCATTACTTCCTAAGCCATATAATTTATCCCCTTCTACTATAGCTTGAAACGGATCTTTAGTATAACCGTTGTTTGGTTTAACCGTGTCATGATGGGAATTTAAAAGAAGTGTCGGTTTACTGTCATCGAAGTATTTATTGAAAGTCCAAACGTTATGTGCTTGCCTTTTAAATGGAATCTTATGATTTATAAACCACTGCTCAATCAATACCGCTGTATCACCTTCTTGTGATGAAAACGATGGAGTCTCAATTAATTGCTTCAATAAGGCAATAGCATCTTTGGTTAATGTCTTTATCATTTTATAAGTGTTGTATAAATTGAATCTGATTGAAATAGCATACTAGGCTTGCCAACACAAACCTTACTCACATTTTTTTCAATAGCATTAAAACAATTGGTGAGCTTAGGCAACATGCCATCAGCTATTATATGCTCTTCAATTAGTTTTTGATAGTACTTAGCATCTATAGTTTCAATTACAGAATCATTATCTGAAACGTCCTTTAAAACGCCATTTTTTTCAAAACAGTAATACAATTCCGTTCTGAAATTTTTGGAAAATGCAATGGCTAATTCAGAAGCAATTGTGTCTGCATTGGTATTAAGTAGTTGTCCTTTTTTATCATGAGTTATAGCGCAAAAAACAGGGGTAATTTTGTTATCTATTAGTAAGTCTAGACTATCCGTATTCACAGCCTTAACATCTCCAACAAACCCAAAATCTATCTGATTGATTGCTCTTTTTTCAGTAATAATAGTATTACCATCAGATCCGGTTAATCCAATAGCATTACATTGATTGGCTTGTAACTGTGCTACGATTGTTTTATTTATTTTTCCTGCGTACACCATTGTTACAATATCTAGGGTTTCTGCATCTGTAATACGTCTGCCATTATGCATTTTAACTGGCACTTCTAACCGCTCTGTCATTTTGGAAGCCAACTTACCTCCACCGTGTACTAGAATTTTAGGACCTTCTAGTGTTGCCAATTGTTTTAAAAAGTCAGATAATGCTTTTTGATCGTCAATGATGTTCCCACCTATTTTTATGATTTTTAGTGTTTGCATTTTAAAGGTTCTCTAAAATATTTTTTAATACAATCTGCGCAGCATATGTTCTATTGTTAGCTTGCTCAATAACCACAGATTGTGCACTATCTAAAACGGCATCTTCTACCACAACATTTCGTCTTACTGGCAAACAGTGCATAAACTTGGCATCTCCTAACTTAGCTTTAGTCATCATCCAATCAGCATCTTCAGTCAGTATCTTCCCATAATCGCTGTAACTGCTCCAATTCTTGACATATACAAAATCGGCATGCTTTAAAGCTTCGTTTTGATTGTAGTTCACTTTACTATCCTTAACAATTTCAGGGTTTAGCTCATACCCTTCTGGATGCGTAATTTCAAACTCTATATCTAGTTGTTGCATCATCTTTACAAATGAATTTGCTACAGCCTGTGGTAAGGCTTTGGGATGTGGTGCCCAAGAGAGCACAACTTTAGGTTTCTTAACTTCAGTTAATTCAGAAATTGTAATGGCATCTGCTAATGCCTGTAATGGATGTGCTGTTGAACTTTCCATATTTACAATAGGAACTGTGGCATAAGATTTAAAACTACTGAGTATAAGCTCAGATTCATCTTTGTCCTTATCCTTCAACGTTGGGAATGCTCTGACCGCAATAATGTCTGCATACTGTGAGATCACTTGTGCTGCCTCTTTAATATGTTCAGAAGTATCGAGATTCATAATTGTGCCATCTTCAAATTCTAAATTCCAGGCATTGTCAATGTTTAAAACCATGACATCCATACCTAAATGCTTTGCTGCTTTTTCTGTACTTAAACGTGTTCTCAAACTTGAATTGAAAAAGAGCATGACCAAAGTTTTATGCTTTCCTAAATCATCAAAAGCATAGGGATCTTTTTTAAGAGCCTTAGCGTCAGCAATACATTGCTGTAGATTTTCTATATCGTAAATAGATGTATAATGTTTCATATTATTTTAATTCTGAATGCAATGCTTCAATAAGCATATCTATATGGCTTTTCTTTACCGTTAAGGGCGGTAAAATTCGAATAAGGTTTGGGTTCTTCGAGCTCCCTGTAAAAATGTGATGTTTAAAAATGAGCGTTTTTCGTAATTCAGAAATCGGAAAATCGAACTCTAAGCCTAACATTAAACCTCTCCCTTTTATAGCTTTAAGTTTTGGAAGCTTCTTAGCCTGCTCCATAAAATATTCAGATATATCTGTGGCATTATTCATTAATTGTTGTTGGTCTAAAACCTCCAATACTGATAAAGTTGCAGCACAGGCTAAATGATTCCCTCCAAAAGTTGTTCCCAATAATCCGAATGACGCTTTTATCTCAGAGTAAATCAATATACCGCCAACAGGGAATCCATTACCCATGCCTTTAGCTATTGAGATGATGTCTGGAGTGATCTTGTGCTTTTGAAAGGCGAAGAATTCACCAGTTCTACCAAAACCAGATTGCACTTCGTCTGCAATTAATAAAGTGTTGTAAGTCTTACATAATTGCTCTAAACCTTGATAAAATGCTGTAGTACTCTGATCTAATCCACCAACGCCTTGAATACATTCAACTATTATAGCACAAGTTTGGTTCTGTTTAAGGATAGCTTCTACAGATTCTAAATCTCCTAGGTCGACGAAATCAACCTTTTGTTGTGCATTCAAAGGAGATATAATTTTTCTGTTATCCGTTGCTGCAACTGCTGCCGATGTTCTACCATGGAATCCATTTTTAAACGCTAAAACTTTTGACTTTTGCGTATGGAATGACGCTAATTTCAATGCATTCTCATTAGCTTCTGCACCAGAATTACATAAAAATAATTCATAGTCATTACATCCTGAAACGACTTTCAGTTTATTAGCTAATTCTATCTGCAAAGGATTAACTATAGAATTACTGTAAAACCCTAATTGTTCCAATTGATTAGTAATGGCAGTGACATATTTTGGATGTGAATGCCCGATAGAAATAACCGCATGACCGCCATAAAGATCGAGATACGATTGTCCCTGGTCGTCATATATATAGACATCTTTGGCCTTAACTGGAGTTACATCATACAACGGATATACATTAAATAAACTCATATCTGTTCTTCTTTTATTGTATTAATCTTTTTGAATGATGTTACCATACCTTGAATTAAGGAAGAGCTCAAGCCCTTGTGTTCCATCTCATTCAAACCTTCAATGGTGCAACCCATTGGTGTTGTAACTTTATCAATCTCTTCTTCAGGATGATTCCCAGTTGTAATTAATAAGTTAGCAGCTCCTTCACTCGTGTGCATCGCCAATTCTTGGGCTTCCTTGGCATCAAAACCAAGCTGAATCGCCGCTTGTGTTGTGGCTCTAATCAAACGCATCCAAAAGGCAATACCACTTGCGCAAACAACCGTTGCGGCTTGCATTTGTGATTCTGGAATAGTCAATGAGTGCCCAAGTCTGTTAAAAATAGCCGCCGCTATTTTAATGCGCTTTTCACCATTTGCATTAGCACATAAACAGGTCATGGATTTACCAACTGCAATAGCCGTATTTGGCATAGCTCTGATAATAAAATTCTGCTCACCAACCTCAGCTTCAATTTTTGAAATGGTAAATCCGGTTATTGTGGATATTAAAACATGCTTCTCCGTTAAATACGGATTTATCGTTTGAAGAATTTCTTCAAAATGAGCAGGTTGAACAGCAAAAATTAAAATATCTGAATGCTTAACGGCCTCTATATTGTCTGAAGTTAAAAAGACATTTTTATACCCTTTAAAACTTTGTATATCACTCAAATTTCTTTTGGTAAGATAAAGTGAGGTTATAGCGTCGGTAGTTATCAAGCCTTTTGCTATAGATTTTCCTAAGTTTCCTGTTCCTATAATTGCAATTTTCATAATCTATGGTTTTAGAAGAAGTTGGCTTTTAGGTTTAATCCTTCAGTTTCATTAAATCCAAGCATCAAGTTCATATTCTGTACAGCTTGACCTGAAGCTCCTTTTAGTAGGTTATCTATTATACTTGTGATTAATAGCTTTTCATTATGCTTATGTAAATGAATGATACACTTGTTAGTATTCACTACCTGTTTTAAATGCACTGCCTCTTCTGAAATAAAAGTAAAGGCTGCATCCTTATAATAGTCTTGATACAACTGGGTAGCATCATCTATTGTACCTTCATAATCTGTATATACCGTTGCAAAAATGCCTCTTGAAAAATTACCGCGATTAGGAATAAAATGTACGTTAGACTGAAAGCTATTTTGAAGCCCATTTATGGTTTGTTCTATTTCACCCAAATGTTGATGTGTAAAAGGCTTGTAATAGGAAAAGTTATTGTCGCGCCATGTAAAATGTGTTGTTTTAGACAAAGAAGTTCCTGCGCCTGTTGCACCAGTAACTGCATTAATATGAATATCATTGGTTAATAACTCAGCATTGGCGAGCGGTAAAACTGCCAATTGAATAGCTGTAGCAAAACACCCAGGGTTTGCCACAAAATTTGAGGTTTTAATTCGCTCTTTTTGAAATTCTGGTAAACCATAAACAAAGGATTTATTCTCAAATGTCTGGCTAGGCTCCAGTCTAAAATCATTACTTAAATCAATGACTTTAGTATGACCAGAAAAGCTATTTTGCTCTAAAAATGCTTTGGAATTTCCGTGACCCAAGCACAAAAAGAGAACATCTACATTCGAATTAATTTCGCTAGTAAAACCAATTTCAGTTGATCCAATCAAATCCTGATGCACTTTAGAAACTTTATTACCAGCATTAGATGTGCTAAAAACGAAATCAATTGAAACCTGATTATGATTTAACAAAAGTCTGATCAATTCTCCAGCGGTATATCCTGCTCCTCCTATAATTCCTACCTTTATCATTACTATGAATTTACGTGGTGATAGATTCTATTTTGATTACCATTAATTTTGATAAATCCTTTGACCTCATCTGCGGTCCAGCCTTTATTGTCTTCACCATAACTTCCAAATTTGGCATTCATTAAATCATTAGGTGAGGCTATACCATCCAAGGAAAAATGATACGCCTTTAAGGAAACAAAAACACTTCCAGAAACCTTGGATTGACTGTTCTTTAGGAAAGCTTCTATATCTCGCATAACAGGATCTAAATATTGTCCTTCATGCAAATGCATTCCATAAAAACTAGATAAGTACTCCTTATGCTGTAGTTGCCATTTTGTTAGGGTATGCTTTTCTAATAAATGATGCGCTTTAATAGTAATTAAAGCTGCAGCTGCTTCAAAACCTACACGTCCTTTAATCCCAACAATGGTATCACCAACATGAATATCTCTACCAATGGCAAATTTGGAAGCCACTTTATTTAAATACGCTATACAATGCTGAGGTTCAGACTTAAATTCATCAACTCCAACCAATTCACCTTCTTTAAAATGAAGCTCAATATTTTGTGTTTCGTAGTTTTCTAATTGAGATGGATATGCATACTCAGGTAAAGGATTTTTAGAAGTTAGCGTTTCTTCTCCTCCAACACTGGTTCCCCAAAGCCCTTGATTAACGGAGTACTTAGCCTTTTCCCATTGCAAATCAACACCATTTGCTTTGAGATAATCAATCTCTTCCTGTCTGCTTAATTTACCATCTCTTATTGGTGTTATAATTTCAATATCTGGCGCTAAAGTTTGGAAAATCATATCAAACCTTACTTGATCATTCCCAGCTCCAGTACTGCCATGAGCTATAAATTTAGCATCAATGTCATTCGCATATTTTACAATTTCAATGGCTTGAATTATTCGTTCTGCACTCACGGATAATGGATAGGTATTGTTTTTGAGAACATTACCATAAATGAGGTGTTTAATTACCTTATTATAATATGAACTAATGGCGTCTATATTCTTGTAGGTAGATACACCCATTTTATAGGCATTAGTTTCAATGCTTTTGATTTCTTCTTTTGTAAAACCTCCTGTATTAACACTAACAGCATGCACATCATAACCAGCTTTACTCAAACTCAATGCACAATAAGAGGTGTCTAATCCACCACTATAGGCTATAACTAATCTATTTTTCATGTCTTATCCTTTTTAAGGAATCGAGATTGCTTGATGCTTTTTAATCTCGTCCATACTTTTTTATCATATTTATGATTTGAACTTTCTTTACCTTTTTTCTTGCTTGGATCGTACAACATTCCTGTACACAGACACATCTTTTGCTCAGTACGTTGAAGTACATCGTAATTTTTGCAAGTCTGGCAACCATTCCAAAATGATTGATCATCAGTAAGCTCAGAGAAAGTAACAGGCTTATAACCCAAATTACTATTCATCTTCATTACTGCTAATCCTGTAGTTATACTAAAGACTTTGGCGTTAGGAAATTTAGTCCTTGAATGTTCAAAAATGACAGTCTTAATTTGCTTAGCTAAACCTTGATTTCTAAAATCAGGATGAACAATTAATCCTGAATTGGCTACAAACTTTCCATGACTCCACGATTCGATATAACAGAAACCGGCAAATTTGTTGTCTTTTAGTGCTATCACAGCATTCCCATTTTCAATTTTAGATATGATATATGTTGGCTGGCGCTTAGCAATACCAGTACCTCTTACTTGCGCAGCATCTTCAATGGTTTTGCAAATTATATCTGCATATACCGTATGTGACTTATCAGCAATAACAATTTTCATTGCAATTGTGTTTTAGTGTTAAAATGTGTTTTGAAATGTTTTGAAAAGGGAACCGGACTCACCTAGGTTCCAAAATAAATACATACCCTTACGGGCGACGGAAAATAGGACGTAACCTTCTGCTGTTATTGCGAAGAACAACAGTGCTAAAAATAAATATGAAGGTTAATACTAACAAGCTATCTGCTTTTATGGTTTAATTCTGGGTGTAAAGGTAGAAATATATTTTTAACGGACTTCCTAATTAATTTACAATTAAAAATTATTATGATATTCATAAAATAACCAAAGCTATTTTATGAATATCTAACTAATTAACTACAATAAGTAATCAGTACTTACAAAATTTGAAGCGTTAGAATCAAGTAGTTCCTTTAAAATCGCATTATTATAATCGTTGTCTTTCGAAGCTACAAACGTTCTAATTGAAAAAGAACGAAGCGCATCATGAACACTCAAAGTTGCTACTGCTGAATCCTTACGTCCAGTAAATGGATAAACATCAGGGCCTCTTTGGCATGAACTATTAAGATTTACTCTACAAACCAAATTAACTAAAGTATCAATTAATGGCGCTAATGTTCTAGTGTCTTTCCCAAACAAACTAACTTGTTGCCCATAATTAGAAGCAGCCATATCATCTAAAGGCTCGCCGATTTTAGAGAAAGGAATTACGGGTATTACGGGACCAAATTGCTCTTCTTCATATACGCGCATATCCTTAGTCACAGGATATAAGATAGCCGGGAATATATAATTATCAGTGGTTTCACCACCTCTAGAATTTAATATACTTGCACCCTTTATCTTAGCATCATCAATTAATTCTTGAATATAAACAGGTTTATCTGGCTCTGGTAACGGAGTCAGTTTAACATCCTTATCCCAAGGATTACCAAATTTCAAAGCGTCAACAGCATTTGAGAATCGCCTGTTAAATTCATCAACAACATCCTCGTGGACATATAATACTTTTAATGCCGTACAACGTTGTCCATTAAAAGAGGTTGTTCCTGCAATACACTCAGCTATAGCTAAATCCAAATCCGCATCCTTTAAAACAATAGCAGGATTTTTAGCTTCTAATCCTAGAACCATCCTTAGCCTGTTACTTTTTGGGTGATGATCTTGCAATGCGTTTGCAGACTTACTATTACCAATCAAAGCCAAAACATCAACTCTGCCATCCTTCATTATTGGAGTAGCAACAGTTCTGCCTCTGCCGTAAAGAATATTAACCACACCTTTGGGGAAGCTATTTTGAAACGCCTCTAAAAGTGGTGATAATAATAATACCCCGAATTTTGCAGGTTTAAATATCGTTGTATTTCCCATTATTAAAGCGGGAATTAAAAGTGCAAAGGTTTCGTTTAAAGGATAATTATAAGGCCCCAAACACAATACTACTCCTAGCGGACCGCGTCTTATATGTGCATGGACACCACTTTGCTTATGAAACTTCGCGCTATCCCGATCTAACTGCTTATAATCTTCAATAGTGTCGTAAATATATTGGACTGTTCTATCAAATTCTTTTTGAGAATCTGGTAAATTTTTACCAATTTCCCACATTAATAATTTTACAACTTCTTCGCGCTTGGTTTTCATCTGTTCAACGAACTTTAACATACATTCTACACGATCTAAAACTTTCATAGTTGGCCATAATCCTTGTCCTTTCCCATAGGCTTCAGAAGCCGCATCTAAGGCTTGTAACGCCTCCGTTTCTGTTAAAGTAGGAATACTTCCTAATAAGGTTGGTTTGTAATCTTCTGTTGAAGAAATTGTCGAATATATATCTGTTGTTTCACCACTCCACTCTATTAATTCGCCATTAAGTAAATACGTCGATTGATGAATCAGTTCGTTGATTTGAAATTGTTGAGGGATACAATTGTGTTTCATAAAAAGTTCTTTTAAGGGAGCAAATAGTCCTTTAGCTGTTCATAGTCATGTATTTGAATGCTGCGCTTTTTAAGATACAAAATTGATTTTATTTGAGTTGGTATTTCTAATTTATCTGCAATAGAATTTGGCATAACAGGTAAAAACTTGATGGGATGGGCTGTTTCTAAAAAGACACCTTGAACATTGCGGTTTCCTGCTAAATAATCCTTTAATGCCAAATAACCAATGGCACCATGTGGATCTGCTACATAATCACTACGCTCTTTTAAATAATTGATCGCTTCTAGAGTTTCAACATCAGAATAACTATAACCGGATAAATTCTTTTTTAATAACTCAAAACTGCCGTCATGTAATTCTTTAATACGAATAAAGTTACTAGGTGCACCAACATCCATAGCATTTGAAATTGTAGCAACAGATGATTTAGTAGTGTAATTACCTGTTTTTAAATATTGTGGTATCACATCATTTGCATTCGTGCCCGTAACAAAATGTTGGATTGGTAGCCCTAGTTTTTGAGCCATCATACCTGCACAAATATTCCCGTAATTACCGCTAGGTACAGAAAACACCAAATCCTTACCCTTATGTTTTAAAGCCTTATAAGCAAAAAAGTAGTAAAACATTTGAGGAAGCCACCTTGCTATATTTATAGAATTAGCTGATGTTAACTTTCGCTTATTATGAAAATCCTTGTCTAAAAAAGCACGCTTTACCATAGCCTGACAGTCGTCAAAAACACCCTCGACTTCTAAGGCGGTAATATTTTGACCAAGGGTAGTTAATTGCTTTTCTTGTATGTCACTTACTTTACCACTTGGATAAAGGATAACAACCTCAACACCATTTACGCCTAAAAATCCACTCGCCACTGCACCACCTGTATCACCTGAAGTAGCTACTAATACTGTTACATTCTCTTTCGTCTCTTTTTGCCCATTAAAATAACCTAGACATCTTGCCATAAATCGAGCTCCTACATCCTTAAATGCCATGGTTGGCCCATGGTATAATTCTAAAGCCGATATGGAATCATTAAGTTCTACAACAGGAAAGTCAAAACTTAGAACATCTTCTAATATGTCTTTTAAATCTGTTTGTGGAATTTCATCACCAACAAATTGTTTAATAGCTTCATAAGCTATAGAGACATCATCTAAGGACTCAATGTTATCAAAAAACGACTTAGGAAGTTGATTAATTGACTTAGGGAAATAAAGGCCTTTATCTGGTGCCAATCCTTTTATTACAGCCTCTTGAAATGATACTTCAGGCGCGTCATGATTTAAACTAAAATACTTCATACTAAGTGAACCCCTTTATTACTTATTCGCGACACATATATATTATAGCCAATACCAGAATTTACATATACCTCATCCATTGCCTTCGCCACTTTATGCGCAATATTTTTACCTTTACTTAACGCAAATATTGTTGGTCCCGATCCAGAAATACCAACGCCTAAAACACCGGAATTCAATGCGCTTTGTTTAACCTTATCAAAATGTGGGATGAGTTCTTTTCGTTTTGGCTCTGCTACATAATCAACCAATGACCGACCTATTAAATTAAAGTCTTTGGTGTGTAAGCCACTTATTAAACCACCTACATTAGCCCATTGTGCAACTGCTGTTTTTACAGGAATTGTTTCAGGTACAACCTGGCGTGAATCTGCTGTTTTTATTTCAATCTGAGGATGTATGACTGTAGCTATCAATTCTCCTGGTGTTGGTATAGAAACAATATCTAAAGGATTATAACTTCTAACCAAAATAAAACCACCATACAAACATGCGGCAACATTATCTGCTATGGCAGAGCCACAAGCAGTGACTTCACCTTGCATCGCAAATTGTGTTAATTCTAATTTATTGTATTTATTATCTAATAGTGTATTGACCGCAAATGCAGTTCCAGAGGCACTTGCAGCACTACTTCCTAATCCGCTACCTGGTTTGAAATTTTTAAATATCTGTATGTCTAACCCAAAGTTAGCATTAGAATCCTCTAGCATTTGTTTCGCAACTACACCTACAACATTTTTATCCACGTCATAGGGTAAATTTGCTCCTTCAATTTTTGATATCTTAACACCGTTGTCTTCTGTTTGTGTAAACACCATTTGATCACCAAGGCTTTCCAAGGCAAAGCCCATAGCATCAAATCCACAGGACACATTGGCTACTGTTGCAGGCGCAAAAACTTTAATACTTTTCATGTATATTAATTTCGTCCAAGGGTTATAATATCAGCAAATAAACCTGAAGCTGTAACTTGAGCTCCAGCTCCAGCTCCTTTTATAATTAGCGGTTGCTCTGGGTAACGATGGGTATAAAAAAGCACAATATTATCTTTTCCCTTTAAATTATAAAATGGATGCTCTTTATCAACTGCCTTTAGTCCAACTTTAGCGGTTCCATTATTAAATTCAGCAACATACTTTAATTGACAGTCTTCTGCTTTTGCATTTTGATAAAGGCTTTCAAAATGCGTAGCTTCAGACTTTAAAGTTTTATAAAAATCTGCCACAGAATCTGCTTTTAAACTTGATTTAGGTAAAAACGCTTCATTCTTAATGTCTTTGAGATCTAATTTAAATCCAGCTTCTCTGGCTAGAATTAGTATCTTTCTTGCAACATCAACACCACTAAGATCAATCCTAGGGTCCGGCTCTGTATATCCTTCATCTTGCGCCTGTTTAACTACATCATAAAAAGTTCGTTCTTCATTAAAATTATTGAAAATAAAATTCAAACTTCCTGATAAAACAGCTTGAATAGACGTTACAGTATCACCTGAGTTTATCAAGTTATTCAAAGTATAAATTATTGGCAATCCGGCGCCAACATTTGTTTCAAATAAGAATGAAGCATTGTACTTTCTTGACAATTCCTTTAGTTCTTGATAATCTGAATATTTTGAGGAACAGGCAATTTTATTACATGCTATAACTGCAATACTTTCTTTTAAATAATCTTTATAGGTTTTTGCAACGTCTTCATTAGCGGTAACATCAATAAAAATACTATTACTTAGATTTTGAGCTTTAACCGCTTCAAAAAACGATTTATGTGTCCTAGCTTTTCCTTTTTTAATCTGTTCTGTCCAAGTTGATAATGCAATGCCTTCTTCATTGAAGATCATTTTTCTAGAATTACTTATGCCAACTACTTTAATGTTTAACAACAGATTTTTAGATAAGTAGTCTTGCTGTTGCTTTATTTGATCTAGTAAAATAGCACCTACATTGCCAACACCAACAACAAATAAGTTTAGTGTTTTTACTTGTTTTTCAAAAAATCGATTATGCAAAGTATTCAATGCCTTCTTAATGTCTTTATGTGCAATTACTGCTGATATATTACGCTCAGATGCTCCTTGGGCAATTGCTCTTACGTTTACATTATTTTGACCAAGGGAACTAAATAGTCGCCCACTAATACCTTGATGACTCTTCATCTTATCACCGACCACAGCAACAATAGCCAATTCGTCTTCAATAAGTAGTGGTTGAATACGCTTCAATGAAATCTCATAAGCAAATTCATCATCCACGATGCTTTTAGCCTGCTTAGCGTCTTTGCTATACACTCCAACGCAGATAGAATGTTCTGAAGATGCTTGTGTAATTAAAACCACGTTGATCTCATGTCTTGAGAGCGCAGAAAATAACCGCTTAGAGAATCCAGGAATTCCTACCATGCCATTTCCTTCAAGAGTTAATAAGGCTATATCTTCGATATGGCTTATTCCTTTAACAGGACCATTCTTGGATTTTGGTTTTTTAGTTATTAAAGTCCCTTTTGCCTTTGGCTCAAAAGTGTTTTTTATATAAATCGGAATACTCCTTTGTAATGCAGGCTGAACCGTAGGAGGATACAATACCTTGGCGCCAAAATGTGATAATTCCATAGCTTCCTGATAAGAAATCTCTTCTATTGCAAACGCTTGCTTAACCAATTTAGGATTAGCAGTGTACATACCACTTACATCAGTCCAAACCTCTAATGTAGATGATTTAATTGCTGCAGCAACCAATGCAGCTGTATAATCAGATCCGCCTCGCCCAAGTGTTGTTGTATCACCAGCTTTATTGCTAGAAACAAAGCCAGGTAAAACAACTATTCGTTCTTTGTTTTTATTGAAAAATGAAGAAATATTTTCAGAGGTTATTTTACTGATGACATTAGCATTGGTGTAATTAGAATCGGTAATGATTAAGTCTCGACTATCCTTTAATGTAGATTTTTTTTCTATTTGTACTAATGCTTCTGATATAATGTATGAAGACAACAATTCACCGAAACTTAAGATTTTATCGCGAGATTTGTCGGAAAATTCATTGATTAAATAAATACCTTGAAGTAT
The DNA here is from genome assembly GCF_013213975.1 of Winogradskyella sp. GTDB lineage: Bacteria > Bacteroidota > Bacteroidia > Flavobacteriales > Flavobacteriaceae > Winogradskyella. The sequence continues at coordinate 9,064 of NZ_JABSST010000004.1, read as the reverse complement.
CTGCTTTAAATCATTTAGCATGTCATCGATCTGCTTAAAAACTGTTCTTTTTCTAGGTCCTTTAATTAAGCCTTCAACAGTCTTATGGTGTCTTTCAGAAATATTTTGAAACACCTTTATGTAATCTTTATCTTTTTGAGTCGCTAACTCACCTGCTTTAATAAGCATATCTGTTGTGCCGCCTAATGCCGAAACAACAACGGCAAGTTTTTGCTTTTTCGATTCTGATTTAAGGATCGTAATAACCTTAGATATGTTTTCTGCATTAGCAACGGATGTGCCTCCAAATTTTAGTACTTTCATATAGTTCAATTTTCTTGGACCTTTGAATCTAGTCCATAAAAAAACCTTCCTAAAAATTTTAGGAAGGTTTAATATATGGGTATAACAATATCACCTTCCGTCAGGGAATCATGGTAATCATTGTTGTCATTATGTTTATAATATATCTCATTCAAGTACAAATGTTCAAAAATATATTTACTTAACAAAACCAATAAATGATTTATTTTCTCTCGACTCATTTTTCAATGATTATTCAAATGAATTTTCCTTAAAAACCTCATTATCATACTAGAAACTGAAATAAATCTGGCTTGTTATTGAGATAATCTCCGAAAAAATTATGCAACTTCATCTTAGTGATCAAGGGCTGTAAATCTTCTGGTGATTTTAGTTGCAAACCAACTACTGCAACATCATTCTCTCTATTCACCTTCTTAGTATATTCAAAATGAGTGATATCGTCTTCAGGTCCTAAAATAGTAGAGACAAACTCTCTAAGCGCTCCTGCGCGCTGAGGAAACTTTATTATAAAGTAGTGCTTTAAATTGGCATACAATAAAGCACGCTCTTTAATCTCTGCCGTTCGCGTTATGTCGTTATTACTACCACTAACAACACATACAACATTCTTTCCTTCAATCTCTTCTTTATATTGTTCCAAAGCCGAAAGACTTAAGGCGCCTGCTGGTTCTAGAACAATGGCGTCTTTATTATAAAGGTCTAAAATGGTTTGGCAAATTTTACCTTCATCAACTATCACAACGTCATCTAAGGTTGACTTACAAATATTAAAGTTAATATCACCAACGCGTTTAACTGCCGCCCCATCTACGAAATTCTCTATGGCCTTTAATGTTGTATTGCGATCATTTTGAATTGAGATTGACATTGATGGCGCTCCTTTTGGTTCTACTCCAATGATTTTAGTCTCTGGTGAAAGCAATTTAAAAATTGTGGACAAACCTGCTGATAACCCACCACCACCTATTGGCACAAACACATAATGAATAGGATGCGATGCTGCCTGATCAATGATTTCTAATCCAACAGTAGCTTGTCCTTCAATAACTTTTTCGTCATTAAAGGGGTGAATAAATGTTTTATTTAATCGTTCACATTCTTTTATTGCAGCTTCATAAGCATCATCAAACGTATCACCAACTAAAACAACAGTGACAAACGCTTCGCCAAACATCTTTACCTGTTCAATTTTTTGACTAGGTGTTGGTGAAGGCATAAAAATGGTACCCTTAATTTTTAAAAGTTTGCAGGATAGGGCCACTCCTTGTGCATGATTACCCGCACTAGCACAAACAATTTCGTTTTCTATTTGGTTAGGCTCCAAAGATGAAATCTTGTTATATGCTCCTCGAATTTTATAAGACCTTACGTCTTGTAAGTCTTCACGTTTAAAAAAGATATTAGAATTAAAATGCTTTGAGTAACGCACATTTCTAGAGAGTGGCGTTACTTTAGCAATGCCTCTTAGATTTTCTGCAGCTTTCTCAACGTCGTGTAGCGAAGGGCTATATGTTGTTGTGTTTTCCATCTTCAGTCCTTAATTAAAAGAAATGATCATTTTTTGTCTTTGACAAAGACTAACAATAAATATCGCCTAGACAAGCGCCTCTTGTGTTGCTCTACTTACTTCTTCTGTTTTTATTTCTTTCATAGCTGTCATAGCACTGCGTAAGCGCTTCCCAACTGCTTCGATTGGATGATTTCTAATCGCTTCATTAATAGCAATTAATTCAAGGTTATCAACTCCATGTGACGCGCTATACGATTTACCAATAACAGAGGTGTCTACAGATTTCATAAAGTCTTCCAATAAAGGCTTACAAGCATGATCAAATAAATAGCACCCATATTCTGCAGTGTCCGAAATAACGCGATTCATTTCAAATAGCTTCTTTCTCGCAATCGTATTTGCGATTAATGGTAATTCATGAAGGGATTCGTAATATGCAGAGTCTTCAATAATACCAGCACTTACCATAGTTTCGAAAGCTAACTCTACTCCAGATTTCACGAAAGCCACTAATAATACGCCATGGTCAAAATACTCTTGCTCAATAATATGATCTGAAGTCAGAGCAGTTTTTTCAAAGGCAGTTTCGCCAGTTGCTGCTCTCCAGGATAATAAATTAATATCATCATTTGCCCAGTCTTCCATCATAGTTTTTGAAAAATGACCAGATATAATATCATCCATGTGTTTTTCAAATAAAGGACGCATTATACCTTTAAGTTCTTCTGATAATTCAAAGGCTCTTATTTTTGCTGGATTTGATAGGCGATCCATCATATTGGTTATACCACCATGCTTTAAGGCTTCTGTAATGGTTTCCCATCCGAATTGTATTAGCTTAGCTGCATATCCTGGATCAATACCATCTTCAACCATTTTATCAAAACTTAAAATGGCTCCAGTTTGTAATAATCCACATAAAATGGTTTGCTCACCCATTAAATCAGATTTTACTTCTGCTATAAATGAGGACTCTAATACTCCTGCACGATGACCTCCAGTTGCTACAGCATAGGCTTTAGCTTGTGCCCATCCTTTACCTTCAGGATCATTCTCTGGATGTACTGCGGTTAATGTAGGAACCCCAAATCCACGCTTATACTCTTCTCTAACTTCAGTTCCTGGGCACTTTGGCGCAACCATTATAACGGTTAAATCTTCACGTATTTTAGTACCTTCCTCAACAATATTGAAACCATGAGAGTAGCTTAATGTCGCTCCTTTCTTCATTAAAGGCATTACTGCCTTAATCACATTTGTATGTTGTTTATCTGGAGTTAAGTTTAATACTAAATCAGCATCCGGAACTAATTCTTCATATGTGCCAACGGTGAATCCATTGGATGAGGCATTCTTATAAGAAGCACGTTGTTCATCTATAGCGGCTTGACGCAGTGCATAGGAAATATCTAGGCCAGAGTCTCTCATATTTAAACCTTGATTTAAACCTTGCGCTCCACAACCTACAATAACAATTTTCTTTCCTTTTAAAGCATTAACCCCATCTTCAAATTCTGAAGCATCCATAAATCGGCATTTTCCTAATTGCTCTAATTGTTCTCTTAATGACAATGTGTTAAAATAATTCGACATTTTAATTTGTTTTTAATGTTGAAATGCGGCTAGCATTTGTGATATTTTCATTTCATCTTTGGTTACTGCAATACGTCCTGAACGCGTAAATTGCATAATTCCAAAAGCATTTAGTTCTCTATATAATAATTCGATTTCTTGTCGCCTTCCAGATTTTTCAAGAACAAAAAATTCCTTGTTAACAGTAACTATCCTGGCATTACTTTCTTTAATGATATTCTGAATCTGACGCTCTTCAAAAAGCAGATCTGACTTTATTTTAAAGATGCATGATTCTTGATAAATAGTTTCTTCTTCTGTATGGTAGTAGGCTTTTATAACTTCAACTTGTTTTTCAATTTGCCCAATAATCTTCTTAATTTGCGATTCGGAAACATGCACAAGAATTGTAAATTTTGAAACGCCTTCAATTTCAGAAGCTGAAGTATTTAAACTTTCTACATTAATGTGTCGTCTTTGAAAAATTGCTGAAATCCGGTTAAGCAAACCAATGTTATTTTCAGTATATACTGAAACCGTGAAATATTGTTTTTCTGTACTCATTCTAATTTTTTAATAATCTATGCACATTTCGACTGCGATATATGTAACATTTTATCAAGGCTCATTTTGCCAAATGCCTATTATGGGCTACTCTAATCTTATATCTGATACTGATGCTCCAGATGGAATCATTGGAAATACATTATCCTCTTTTTCAACACAAACTTCCAAGAAGTAAGGCTCCTTACTTGCAATCATTTCTTCCACTGCACTTGCCAATTCCTCTCTTTTAGTAACGCGTTTTGCATTTAAGTGATAACCCTTTGCAATAGCAACAAAATCCGGGTTCACCATTTCAGTGGATGCATAACGTTTATCAAAAAACAACTGTTGCCATTGTCTTACCATTCCCAAAAAGTCGTTGTTAAGTACAACAACCTTAACCGCTGCTTTTGTTTGAAAAATGGTACCTAATTCTTGAATGGTCATTTGATAGCCACCATCACCTGAAATTGAAATGACCTCGCGATCTGGCGCCGCCATTTTAGCTCCAATAGCAGCTGGTAAACCAAAGCCCATAGTTCCTAAGCCACCAGAAGTAATATTACTTTTGGATTCATTAAACTCTGCATAACGACAGGCTATCATTTGGTGTTGTCCAACATCGGTTACAATGGCCGCTTCACCTTTAGTCTGTACATTAATTTCTTTTAAAACTTCACCCATAGTTAAGCCATCTTTAGTTGGATGTAAATCCGCTTTAATGACTTTTTCAAATTCAATTTTGTAGAGATCTTTGAAACGTTGGCGCCAGCCTATGTGAGAATTAGGATTTAATAGTGGAAGCAATTGCTTTAAACTGTCCTTTGCATCGCCCAAAACAGCAACATCTGTTTTTACATTTTTATCTACTTCTGCAGGATCAATTTCGAAATGAATAATCTTAGCTTGCTTCGCATAGGTGTTGAGACTTCCTGTAACGCGATCGTCGAAACGCATACCAATAGCTATAAGCACGTCACATTCATTAGTTAAAATATTAGGCGCATAATTACCATGCATACCAACCATTCCAACATTTAATGGATGAGATGTTGGTATGGCCGAAGCACCTAAAATAGTCCAAGCCGAAGGTATTCCAGCCTTTTCAATAACTGCTTTAAATTCCTCTTCAGCTTCTCCTAAAATGACTCCTTGGCCCCAAACAACTAATGGTTTTTTGGCATTATTTATAAAATCCGCAGCCACTTTCAAAGCTTCCTTATCTGTTTCAGGTACCGGTTTATAACTTCTAATTCCAGAGCACTTTTCATATCTAAAATCAAACTCTTCGAATTGTGCATCCTTAGTAATATCAACTAAAACTGGACCTGGGCGACCGCTCTTTGCAATATAAAATGCTTTTGCTATGACTTCAGGAATTTCTGAAGCCTTAGTAATCTGATGATTCCATTTTGTAATTGGAGTAGAAATACCCACAATATCAGTCTCTTGAAAGGCATCGCTTCCCAATAGATGGGAAGGCACTTGACCTGTAATACAAACCATTGGAGTTGAATCTATCTGAGCATCCGCAATTCCAGTAATGAGATTAGTTGCTCCTGGTCCGGAGGTAGCCATAGCCACACCAACTTTTCCCGAAATTCGTGCATAACCTTGCGCCGAATGTGTTGCTCCTTGCTCGTGACGACATAATACATGATGAATCTTGTCTTGGTATTTATAAAGATCATCATAAACTGGCATTATGGCTCCACCTGGATAACCATAAAGTAGATCAACACCTTCTTCAATAAGACATTTTACGATAGCTTCACTTCCAGAAATACGTTCTGTAGTAGATGTTTTTTCTACCTGACCTTGTACGATTTGTGTTTCTTTCATGAGCTTTTGATTTTAAAATTCATCAGTAACGCAGCCCATAGAAGCTGATGATACTGTTTTAGCATATTTATAAAGCACACCGCGATTAAACTTTAAATCTGGCGCCTTCCATTCTAATCTTCTACTTTGTAATTCTTCTTCTGAAACCTCAACAGAAATTGAATTGGTTTCTGCATCAATTATTATGACATCACCATCTTTAACAAGAGCAATATTACCACCTTCTTGAGCCTCTGGAGTAATATGCCCAACAACAAAACCATGAGTTCCTCCTGAGAATCTTCCATCCGTAATTAAAGCCACGTCTTTGCCCAATCCTGCACCCATAATGGCAGCAGTAGGTTTTAACATTTCTGGCATTCCTGGGCCTCCTTTTGGCCCCTCATACCTTATAACTACCACATCCCCTTCTTCCACCTTACCATCTCTTATACCATCATTTGCAGCATATTCTCCTTCAAACACCTTAGCTCTTCCTTTAAATCTTAATCCTTCTTTTCCAGTAATTTTAGCAACACTACCTTCTGTGGCTAAATTGCCGTACAGCATGCGCAAATGGCCTGAAACTTTGATAGGGTTTTCTATTGGCTTTATAACATCCTGACCTTTGGTAAGATCTTTTACATCTAATAAATTTTCAGCAACAGTTTTTCCTGTTACTGTTAAACAGTCTCCATGAAGTAAACCTTTCTTTAAAAGATATTTCATTACAGCTGGAATACCACCTACAGCATGTACATCTTCCATTAAATATTTACCACTAGGTTTAAGGTCTGCTAAAAATGGAGTGTTATCACTAATATCTTGGAAATCTTTGAGAGTAAATTCAATATTTGCTGCTCTTGCAATAGCAAGAAAATGTAAAACTGCATTGGTAGAACCACCAAGAATTGTAACTAATCTTATTGCGTTTTCGAGAGACTTGCGTGTTATAATATCAGAGGGTTTAATATCCTTTTCTAGTAAGATGCGCATAGCTTCGCCAGCTCGAACCGACTCGTCCTTTTTTTCTTTACTTAATGCAGGGTTTGAAGAATTATATGGCAATGCCATACCTAAAGCTTCTATAGAAGATGCCATAGTATTAGCGGTATACATTCCGCCACAAGCACCTGCCCCAGGACAAGCTTTTTCAACAATATTTTGATACTCGTCTTCGGCCATAGTCCCTGCAACTTTACTTCCCCAAGCCTCAAACGCAGAAACAACATCTAACTTTTTACCTTCATGACATCCTGAATCTATGGTACCACCATACACTAAAATAGAAGGACGGTTTAATCTAATCATTGCCATTAGAGCACCTGGCATATTTTTATCACAACCAACAACAGTAACAAGCCCATCATAACTCATCGCTTGAACTACAGTCTCCATTGAATCGGCAATAACATCTCGCGACGGTAAGGAGTAACGCATTCCCGGTGTTCCCATGGAAATACCATCGCTAACTCCAATGGTATTAAATATTAACCCAACAATATCCTCATTCTTTGTGCCTTCTTTTACAAGTTTTGCTAAATCATTTAGGTGCATATTACAAGGATTGCCCTCATAACCTGTACTTGCAATTCCGATAATTGGCTTAAAAAAATCCTCTTTGGTTAATCCTATAGCATGAAGCATAGCCTGAGCAGCTGGCTGTGTTGGATCTTGTGTAACTGTTTTGCTGTATTTATTCAATTGACTCATAACTTAAGCTTGCAAAATCTTAGTTGCAATGTTAAAATTACCTATTGAACAAGCTCGGAGTCGTGTTATGAAGAATTAACTTGTAAATTCAGATGGGCTACAAAATTTACAACTAACTGATTAACAGTTATTTGTTGTCTATTTTGTATGATGTCCAATATTCTATTTTCTTTGAAAAAAGATTCTCATGTCATCATATTCAAGAGTCATTGACTGTTTGGAGCCTATTTTTTCATCACATTGTGGTAGTGAATTGATGTTTCTATTTTAGCAAACTGCCTGAACATCTCCATGACACCACAGTACTTTTCTACAGATAAATCAACAGCTCTTTCACATTTTTTCTTATTTAAATCTGTGCCATAAAAATGATAATCAACTACCACAGAATGGTAAAATCTTGGATGTTCATCTGTTAGTTCTCCAGACACTTCAATTTTAAAATCGTCAATGTCTTCATTCATCTTGTCTAGGATTGAAATCACATCCAGAGCAGAACAACCGGCTAATGATGATAACATCATTGCTTTAGGAGATAATCCCTTACGTTCTTCACCCTCAACATCTGTATCCATAATTACTAATTTTCCACTTGGATTATCAGATTCAAAGGTTAAACTACCTTGCCAATGTGTTACAATTTTATCTGCCATTTTGTTTTAGATTACATGTTAGAACTGCTATCTTGTACAATCAAAAATACGACTTAAAAATACAACTATGGCATTAGTAACTCCGTTATCGCCAGAGCATGATTTAAAAACAAAAGAATTGGCAGAATTCTTTAATGAAACCCTTGGATTTTGCCCAAATTCTGTTTTGACTATGCAACGACGACCAGCAATTAGTAAAGCATTTATAAACCTAAACAAAGCCGTTATGGCCAACGAAGGTCGCGTAACCTCGGCCTTGAAACGCATGATTGCATGGGTAAGTAGTAATTCTACTGGTTGTCGATATTGTCAGGCTCACGCTATTAGAGCAGCCGAGCGTTATGGCGCAGAACAAGAACAACTCGATAATATTTGGGAATACAGAACACATCCTGCTTTTTCTGAGGCAGAGCGTGCAGCTTTAGACTTTAGCTTAGCAGCATCATTAGTGCCTAATGCTGTAGATGTAGATATTAAAAGACGATTATATGAGCATTGGGACGAAGGGGAAATTGTAGAAATGTTAGGTGTAATTTCACTTTTCGGATACCTCAACAGATGGAACGACTCTATGGGAACTGATATAGAATCAGGAGCTGTAGAAAGTGCTGACCAGTATCTCGGAAAACACGGATGGGAAAAAGGTAAACATGATGGCACTAAATATTAATCTCAAATCCATTTAAGAGTTAAGGCCTTACCAAAAATGGTAAGGCTTTTTTTACACTATTTTAGAAATGTAGTCTTTTAACTCAGGCACCACCAATTCTTCAAACCAAAGGTTTTTTGCGCGCCAAAATCTATCTGTTGGTGAAGGATGAGGAATAGGAAAATATTTAGGTAGATAGGTTTTAAAGTCCCCAACACGCTCTGTCAATGTTTTCTTGTCTTTTAAATAATAATTTTGCGCATAGGCGCCAATTAAAATAATTAAATCTACATT
>NZ_JABSST010000039.1 GCF_013213975.1 Winogradskyella sp. | reverse complement strand
TTCGCTAACTGTCCACAGGCTGCATCAATATCTTTACCGCGACTGCGTCTCACTGTTACGGTAATATTATTGGCCTCTAAAACACTGACGTACCTACCGAATGCGTTTGAACTCGCCTGTTGAAATTCGCCATCATCTATTGGATTATACTCAATTAGGTTTACTTTACTCGGTGCAAACTTGCAAAACTCAACTAAAGCATCAACATCTTTTCGTTGATCATTAATGCCATCCCAAACTACATACTCGTATGTAATTCTATTCTTGGTTTTTGAATACCAATATTGTAAAGCTTCTCTTAAGTCATTTAAGGGGAACGTTGCATTAAATGGCATTATCGAGGTTCTAACCTCATCGATAGCTGAGTGTAGTGAAACCGCTAGTTTAAACTTCACCTCATCATCTGCCATCTTTTTTATCATCTTAGGCACACCAGAGGTAGAAACAACGATTCGTTTTGGTGACATCCCTAAGCCTTCAGGTGATGTAATTTTATCAATAGCCTTTAAAACGTTATTATAGTTCATGAGTGGTTCTCCCATACCCATAAAAACAATATTACTTAAAGGTCTTCCGTGATACAATCGACTCTCATTATCTATAGCAACAACCTGATCGTAAATTTCATCTGGATTAAGATTTCGCATACGCTTTAGTCTAGCCGTTGCACAAAACTTACAATCTAAACTACAACCCACTTGCGAAGAAACACAAGCTGTGGTTCGGCTTGGTGTTGGTATTAAAACAGACTCTACAATAAGATCGTCATGAAGTCTCACTGCATTTTTAATAGTTCCGTCAGAGCTACGTTGCATCTGATCTACCTTTATATGATTAATTACAAAATTATCCATCAGCATTTGTCTTGTAGCCTTGGAAATATTAGTCATATCTTCAAAGCTATGTGCTGATTTTTGCCACAACCACTCATAGACTTGATTACCTCTAAAAGCCTTATCGCCTCGCTTAACAAAAAAGTCTCTTAGTTGATCTTTTGTCAAAGCTCGTATGTCTTTCTTTTTAGCTTCCATGAGTTGCAAAGTTACTCAAATGCGTACTATTTTTAATACCATAAAAAAGCCTCTTTTCAGAGGCTTTTCTCACTAATATTATTTTGATTCTATAGAATTAACATGGCATCACCATAAGAATAGAATTTATATTTTTCTTTTACTGCCTCCTCATAAGCATGCTTAACAAAATCATGTCCAGCAAATGCAGAAATCATCATCAATAAAGTAGATTTTGGTGTATGAAAATTGGTAATCATACAATTAGCAATACTGAAGTCGTAGGGAGGAAAAATAAATTTATTTGTCCAACCTGCATAAGGATTAAGTCTTCCGTTGGATGACACAGAACTTTCAATTGTTCTCATAGAGGTAGTTCCTACAGCACAAACGCGCCGTTTATTTTCAATTCCATTATTAACAATATCTGCAGCCTGTTGGGTAATTACAATTTCCTCACTATCCATTTTATGCTTAGATAGGTCCTCAACCTCAACTGGATTAAATGTCCCTAATCCAACATGTAAGGTTACTTCAGCCATATCAACGCCTTTAATCTCTAATCGCTTTAATAGGTGTTTAGAGAAATGAAGACCTGCAGTTGGCGCAGCTACCGCTCCTTCATTTTTAGCATAAATAGTTTGATAACGCTCTTCGTCTTCTGGTTCTACATCTCTTTTGATATATTTTGGAAGCGGAGTTTCACCAAGCTCTGTTAATTTTCTTCTGAAATCTGAATACGATCCATCATACAAAAAGCGTAATGTTCTACCTCTTGATGTTGTATTATCTATGACTTCGGCTACTAATGTTTCATCATCACCAAAGTAAAGTTTATTACCAATTCTAATTTTACGAGCTGGATCTACCAAAACGTCCCACAGACGCTGATCTTGGTTTAATTCTCTTAATAAAAAGACTTCAATTCTCGCACCAGTCTTTTCCTTATTACCATATAATCTTGCAGGAAAAACCTTGGTGTTATTCATAATCATAACATCTCCCTCATCAAAATAATCGATAACATCTTTAAACAATTTATGCTCAATTTTTTGATTAGCTCTATCCAAAACCATTAATCGAGATTCATCTCTATGCTCTGCTGGATGTTCTGCTAACAATTCCTCAGGAAGGTCAAAATTAAAGTGTGATAATTTCATACGAATTGGTTTATTTTTTGAAGTTGCAAATATACAATCTCAGAATAGGCCTTGTCAAGTAATTGACTGTTTATTTTAGCTGGAAGCCAATAGCTTTAAGATCTTTCCAAAAATCAGGATAGGATTTACTAACCACATCGGCATCATTGATATTGATATTGGTTTTTAATCCTAATGGTGCAAATGCCATTGCCATTCTATGATCCTTATAAGTATCAATAGCCACACCTTGATTTATTTTATCGGACTTCGAAAGGTGCAACGAATTCTCTGTGATATTGACATTTGCTCCTAACTTCTCAAGTTCTATTTTAAGTGCTACCAAACGATCTGTTTCTTTAATTTTAAGCGTATGTAAGCCTACCATATAACATTCTAACCCTAAACCAAAGGCTGTTACGGCTATGGTTTGAGCAATATCGGGAGCATTAGCCAAATCTAAATTCATGATAGCTTCTGAATTGAGAACATTAGATTTCTTTAAGGTAATACTATGCTTATCAAATGTTGTCTCTACACCAAATGCCTTGTAAACATCAACGAGTACAGAATCCCCTTGAAGCGAATTTTTTTTATAAGCAGACAAGGTAAGTTCAGTACCCTCTTCACTTAAGGCTGTAATGCTGTAAAAGTAAGATGCCGATGACCAATCGGATTCTACAGTCAACGAAGAAACTAAAGGCTTTTCTTTAAGAGGTAGAACTTTAATTACCTGACCTTCAAAGCTTGTGTTTACACCTATTTCTTCCAACAGACTTAAAGTCATTTTGATGTAAGGCACTGAGGTAATTTTACCGTCAAGTGTAAGTTCTAACCCATGCCCTAATTGTGAAGCAATAAGTAATAATGCTGAAATATATTGACTACTAACATTAGCCTTAAGAGTTACTTGGGAGTTATCAATGTTTTTCCCTACTATTTTTAGTGGTGGAAATCCTTCATTCTCTTGATAACTAATCTCGGCACCTAAAGTTCTTAAAGCATCTACCAAAATACCAATTGGGCGCTCTTTCATTCGCGAAGATCCTGTTAAAAGAACCTCTCTATTCTCTCGAGATGCAAAATACGCTGTTAGAAATCGCATCGCTGTACCAGCATGGTGGATATCTACAGTAGGCGCATCAGACCTTAAGGCTTTTTGCATTAAAACTGAATCATCCGAATTAGACAAGTTTTCAATAGAAAGTTCAGGATATAAGGCCTGCAATAAAAGCAGTCTGTTAGATTCGCTTTTAGATCCTGTAATAGTAATTGAAGATTGACGATTGGCAACTTCTGACTTAAGAATTTGAATGTTCACTAATTCTAATTATTTTGAAGCTACAAATCTACTTTAATTTATCATTATTGTGATGCCTATCGTGATCGCGTTTGGTTTTTTCATCCATTTTCTTATCAAATGCATTCTGAAGATCAATTCCTGTTTGGTTGGCCAAACATAATACCACAAACACAACATCTGCTAATTCTTCTCCCAAATCCTTATCCTTATCACTCTCTTTTTCACTCTGCTCACCATAGCGTCTTGCTATAATTCTGGCCACCTCACCAACTTCTTCTGTAAGCTGCGCCATATTGGTCAATTCATTAAAATAGCGTACACCGTGCTCTTTAATCCAAGCATCAACAGCTTGTTGCGCATTTTTTATATCCATTCTTAAGCTTTTGTCAAGACAATTTGTTCACCTTGCTTTTCAACAATTTTACTAAAAAATGATTTAAAATCCTCATAATCTACAGGCTGAATAATTGGATTATTAATTTCTAATCTTACCATTAACTGCAAAGAGCTTCCTTTTCCTTGTAAAACATAATTAAATTTAACATCTCCTTCCTTAAAGGAAATGGCTTCACTTTTAGGAAGTGATTCTACACTGTAGCCTTCAGGTATCATTATACTCACCATAAATTTATCTTCATAAGGAATTACAAAATCTATTGGATATAAGCGATTATCTAGTTTAAATGGATTCTCTTTCATAGCTAAAAATAATAGTGGCGAAAAGTATAGTTTGCTACCTACTTCGTCTATTCCATCAGATAATTCATAGTCATAGGTAATTTTAACAGGTTGACTCAAATCCTTTGCGTTTTCATAACTCAACTCACTCACTTCAATAGCGCCTTTACCAGATTCTAGAGATTTAATATGATCGTCAGTACTAAGATTAGTATAACGCTTTCTATAATTCATTGCGAGGTATGAGGTATAGTTTTTTCTCACCTTTCCAGTAGCCATAAAATCGTCACCTATTGTAACATTAATCATGGTAGACTCTGCTGACTTTTTGTTTGGTTTCACATCTACCCATCTCGAAGAACCACCATCCAATAGCAGTCGTCCTTGCCAGTTTAAAACACGTTCTGGTAATACATTCCCAGAACTATAAGGTTCCGTAGCATCAATTAGTAAATAAGAACCACCACTTTGAACCATACAAATCACATAATTAAAACCTTCTCTAGTAGGAAATAGCGGAACTCCATTATTTCGCGTACTTATTAAAACAGGATTAGCATTAACTCCTACAGATTTGAGCATTGAGGTGACGAGTAAATTAATGTCTGCTACATTTCCTTGACCTTCCTTGTAGGCTGAACGAATTCCATTTTGAGCATACTTACCGTAGTTTCCGTTCCACTTTACTTTAGATTTAACCAAATTTTCAATCAGAAAAGCCTTTTGATAATCATCATCCACACCTTCTAGCAAGGCAGCCAAATCTTCTTTATAAAAGCTAAACTTTTCTAATTGTCCTCCGAAACTTCGACTATCGTATATACTCTTTGAAACTTGGTCCCAACTTGTTGAGTATGATTTTTCGACTATATCATCCAATGACACTCGAGCTTCAAGCTCCATACTTAATTTTGCTTTGTAATTGTTAATAGTTCCTGCATACGATTCTGCCTTAAGAGCAGGTATATTATGCTCAGAAACCACTACCACATTATCATAATACCTCATTTCACTCTTTGACACTGACCTGCCCGAGCCAACTACATCATTATTGGCCACCTTTTGGGAAATAATTACGGATTTATCTTTTTTAGTTTCGGTATAACTAGCTACATAAAATGCCCTTTTATTTAATCGTTTTTTATATCTGTAAAACTGAGGCGTTGCAATTTTAACATCTAACTTTTTAACTGGTACACTAAATTGAAGATCCACATCATCTAAAACTACAAATGGTGATAAAATGGAGTACTTATATTCGATCACGGATCCTTCCTTTACATTTGGTAAGGTAAATGAGTTCACCTCATATATTTCAGAAGCTTGTTCTTTAAAAACACCATCACCCTTTAATTTTTCCTTTTTAACTTTTCCGCCCTCTAAATTATAGGTTGTAGCTTTTAAACCATTGATTTTTTCATTATTTCCATTATCACCTTTATACAGGTAAACTTTCTTATTAGCCCAATCAAATCCTTCCTTATTATAGATTTTAACTCGCATTAAAATTTCTTTTTCTTGAGTGAAGCCATTGTTTTGACTGTAGGAGAATGATACTGTTTCATTTCTATAAAGAATTGCTGCACTTGCAGATGAATCTGATGGATGAAATTGCTCCTCTAATTCAGCTTTTGAAACCTTACCATAGTCATAATTTTGACTATTAATAAAGATAAATCCAAATAAGATAAAAATTGTTGAAATTAAGTTTTTCATAAATAAATGTGATTGATTTTTTTTGTGTTTCTTAAATTATACAATGAGATTATATTGTAACTAGTACGACTTTTGTCTTATCATTTTTAACAATTTTCTTTCTAAAATCTCTAAAAGCCTTATAATCTTCTTTTTGATAGTCTCCCTTGTTTAGAATGTAAGTGCGAGTATACTTTAACTTGTTACCATCAAGTTGTTCTATTTTAAACTCGTATACACCAAACTTTGATTCAACCGATTTACTATCGGTAAATGCCTCAATTTTAAGTGTCTCAGGATACTCTATGATAAATTCATCAATATCTTTAAAAGAGCGGTCTATTTTAAATT
The DNA here is from genome assembly GCF_013213975.1 of Winogradskyella sp. Classification (GTDB taxonomy): domain Bacteria; phylum Bacteroidota; class Bacteroidia; order Flavobacteriales; family Flavobacteriaceae; genus Winogradskyella. Next base: position 25,622 of record NZ_JABSST010000039.1, on the reverse strand, counting down.
CTAATTGACGTTCGGTATATCTCGGCGGAATACTTGTAACTTTATTAAAAATATTAGGTTGAAAAATAAGTCGTGTACCGCTCTTTGATGCATAATTGGTTGAATTTAACTCTATGTTTTCGTTGTAGATAATGTTTTCTTTATCGTTATCAATAGCAATATCTTCAATTCTTAAATTATTAATATTATCCCAATACTCTTTGTAATATAGTTGCTGATCCCGTTCTGTTTTATTTTCAATTCCCTCATGAAGGTTATATTGAAATCCTGTTGTGGCAATATTAACCTTAGCAGAAATACTACCCGTTTCGTTCATCACTACAGTTGCTTTGGTCTTCTGGACGCTATCATCTGCCTCATAGACTTTTGTATGCACAATTTCTCCACCTTCTGGTTTCACGAGTAAAACATCCCTATCGTCTGTAAAACCAGCTGTAAATCCGAATGGACTTGTTTGACTCGTGCATTCTAAAAAGATATTTTCATCTTCCTGAGGTACACATAATATCACATGATTACCTTCAATAGAAGAAAATTCTTTATCAATACTTCGAATAGCATTACCTCCATATACAACAGTATAATATGATGGTACATCAACGGCTTCTAACAATGCTTTTGTATAATTTGTTAGTCCTTTGCAGTCCGCATATCCAAGTTTATCTACATCGTTTGCCATCATAGGTTTCCAACCGCCTATACCAACTTGAATACTTATATATCTGGTTTTATCCTGCATATATTTATAAACTACCTTAGCACGTTCAATTGGGTCTTCTAAGCCCGCTGTAAGTGCTCTCACCTCATCTATTCTTGTTTGCGGAATTTTATCTGTTCCTGTTAGTAAGCGATCGTACATCCATTTACCAAAATCGGCCCAATTATTATTTTCTCCATCGACACCAACCATACTGAACCTTTTCATAGCGACCTTGTAAATAGGCACTAAACTTTTAAGATCTGGTGTGTATGCTTCATACTTAATCGCTGGAACATTGGAAGCAACAAAATGATGATCCGAAAGCGACTCAATAGTATAATTACTAAAATTGGTCTTTTTGGTTTTTAATTCTAAATTACCTGTATTAATAATTTCATATTCTGCATGTTGTAAACTCACATAGAAATCGTCTAATGGTGCCCAAATTGGAAAAAATGCAGTACTGCTGTAAATAACCTCAGATGTATAGTCAACTGTATAAGGGTATTTTAGTGGTATATAATTCAAATAATTAACCATATAGTCTTCATAAATTTAAATTTCGCTAACAGCACTTGCATCTGTAAAATCTTTCTCTTTTACCTTTTTTATTTCTTCTCCCATCTCATCATATATGCGCGCTTGCATATATTCAATTTCGCGCATATCATCATAGTATTCTGCGGCATCAATATGTCTATTGCCATACTTATTAAAGACTGTTACAATACGTTGTTTATTTACCTTAATTTGATTGTAGTCTACTATTTCTACAGTCATTTTTTCATATCTGACCACGGCGTTTGCTTTCGTCTTTAATTCCGAAGGAACTAAAAAGGCATTGTAATCAATATCCGATTGGGAGTGTAGAAAAAAAACAACAAAAGAAATCAGAAAAAAAAGCGGAGTTTTTATTCGAGGCATAAAGAGTACATAAAATTAATAGCTAACACAATATAGCAGTAAAATTGAAACTACCATAATTTTGCCTACAAAAAAATACCCTTGACTAAACTTTACTTTTAGAATCAATAATAATGGTAACAGGACCATCATTTACAAGATGTACTTTCATATCAGCACCAAACTCTCCTGTTTGAATGGGTTTTCCGAAAGTTGATTGTAATTGACTCACAAATGCCTCATATAAAGGTATGGCAACATCAGGCTTAGCTGCTTCTTTATAACTGGGTCTATTACCTTTTTTGGTGCTCGCATGTAATGTAAATTGACTTACTACAATAATCTCACCTTGAGCATCCAAAAGTGACCTATTCATGACATAATTCTCATCTGGGAAAATGCGAAGATTTATAATTTTTTTGCATAACCAATCAATATCCTCAGTACTGTCTTCATTTACTATTCCCAATAAAATGAGTAAACCGCTTTTAATATCAGCCACAGTTTGGTTGTTAATAACAACAGATGCCTCTAACACTCTTTGAATAACTACTTTCATTCGCTATCCCAATTATCGGTTCTATAATGCTCCTCTTCACCTTCTAAAATCTGAAGATAACTTCTATATCTAGAATAGGATATATCATCATTTTCTAATGCGGCTTTAACGGCGCATTTTGGTTCTTTTAAATGCAGACAGTTATTGAACTTGCAGTGCTGTTTAAGTTCGAAAAATTCTGGAAAATAATCACCAACTTCTTCCTTTTCCATATCAACCACACCAAAGCCTTTTATACCAGGAGTATCAATAATTTTAGCATCAAAACTTAAATCAAACATTTCTGCAAATGTTGTAGTGTGCTGACCTTGCATGTGCTGCTCGGAAATCTCTTTAGTTTTTAAATCTAACGTAGGTTCAATAGCATTTACAAGTGTGGATTTTCCAACTCCAGAGTGGCCAGCAAACATGCTAACCTTATCCAACATTAAACTTTTAACCTTATCTATATTTTGCCCAGATTTTGCAGATATCTCAATACATTCATAACCGATTTTTTTGTAAATATTAGCTAGATACTTAACCTCAAGTATGGTCTCTTCCGAGCAGGTATCAATTTTATTAAAAAGTAAAATAGTCTTTACCGAATAGGCTTCCGCAGTGACCAGAAATCGATCGATAAAACTCGTAAATGTTGGCGGATTATTGATAGTAACAAGTAAAAACACCTGATCCACATTGGATGCAATAATGTGCGTTTGCTTGGATAAATTCACTGATTTACGCACAATGTAATTTTGGCGTTCTTCGATGCGGTTAATGACACCTGTCTCTTTATTATTTTTAGTTTCTAACTCAAACTGTACTTTATCGCCAACAGCAATGGGATTGGTACTTTTTATCCCATCTAATCTAAATCGACCTTTAATTCGGCATTCGTAAAAATTACCGTTCATAGTCTTTACGGTATACCAACTTCCTGTAGATTTATAAACAGTTCCTGTCATTCAATAATTTAATAACAACAAAGTAACGACTTTTAACTAAAAAGTATTTATTTTATCCAGACAAAACATAAATACATGACATATGAATAAAAATTTCTTATTTGCTGTAGCAATACTCACTGGTCTAGTTTCGTTTTCTTTTATTAATAGAGAAAAAAATACAACGACGTATGAATACACCGTTGTTACGGTAATTGAGTCGATTGTCCCAAATGGCCTAGGAAGATCCCGTATGATCTCCTCTAATGAAACCAAAGATTACATGGCATACACGTCTACTAGGTCTAGTGATAAAAAGGAAGATAAGCGTAATAAATCGAGCCGAAGTGAAATCCGAGTTAAAGATTTTGAAGAAACTAAACTTTTAAACTTCTATAATTTAGGTGGTATTCGTTTTCAAAATATTGTGTCGAACGATGCCTTAATGACTTCTAAGATAAATGCGATGGTTGCCGAAGGATGGGAGTTAGCATTCATTAATACTGGTGTTGAAAGTGAAGGAGGAAAAGAAGACGGTCAAGGAATTTTTGTTACGAGATTTACATTCAAGAGAAGTATCTAACAAACCATATTCTCTACTCGTTAGAAGGCTCACAATAGTGAGCCTTTCTTTGCAGCATTAATTATATTCTAAACCAACTGAAGAATATAAATTACCCATTATCATCGGCAAAATTAAAACCTGATAAAAATCCTCAAATACACTGCTCATAAATTTTGATGGCTTCTTTAATGAAACAAAAACAAGATCTTTTAAGTCGATCTTATTACAAAATAAAGGTGTATTACCCCAATTAAAATCTAAGAGATCACATCGTTATATACTCAATTGACATTAAAAATTGGACAAATTCATATTCCAATTTAGCTCAACTCTAATAACGTGTAGTTCACATAAACAAAACCACAAATGAACTAAATATTCAATGCTCATACCAAAAATATCCTTTACATTTGATAAAGAATCAAAAAACACATTCCATGGGAACCTTTAAATTTACGTTTGTTTTAATATTCGTGTTTACTTTTAATACCTTAATGAGTCAATCGCAAAAGCAACTCGAGAGAGAAAGAAATAAAGTTGAGGTATTGACCGTAGAGGAAAGAGCGAATTTACAGTTACTCTTTTACGAGAGAACGAAAGCAATGAATCTTTCAGAAGATGTAGAGGAAGAATATTACAGGTATCTGTTGCACTATGTCTATGATATGCAGCGCCTCGATGATAAGGATAAAGACTTTACAGATGAAGAGATGAAAATTGAGTTATCCAAACTTGTCACTAAGATGAATTCTAGAATAGAACCCATTTTAACAGATGATCAGTTTAAATTGCATAAAAAAAACTGGAATAATATCATGAAAGTGGTCTATTTTAAAAACGATTGGGAATGGATTGAAGAATAGAAAAAGCCCGCCTGCGGTGCGTTTTTTTCAATTAGAATTAATCCGTTTTGTCGTTAAAAAAGGGGATTGAATTTTATTATCTTTAAAATAGCGAATTAACTATCTTATGAAAAACCAACTAACTTTACTTTTCTTGATTCTAAGCACTGTTCTTTTGGCTCAGCAAAGTAGCTATAATATTGGTGTATTATCAGACAACAGAACCTCTGAACTTAAGCCGATTGTCAAAAAATTACAATCTCAAATTATTGCGGTAGTTGGTGAAGATGCTGTTATTAATTTTCCACCAGAGAACTTTCTAGTAAATGGTTACGATCTACAAAAAGCAGAACAAAATTATCAAACTCTCTTGGGTAACGATACCGATATTATACTGGCTTTTGGAGTTGTTAATAATATGGTTGTGAGTAGACAAACTCAACATCTAAAACCGACAATATTATTTGGTTCAGTTAATAAGGACATGGTTGATGCAGATTTAACCAAAACCACTTCAGGCATAGATAATTTTACCTATTTAATAGATTCACAATCGTTTAAAGATGACCTTACAAAATTTAAAGAATTAACAGGGTTTGAAAATGTTGGAATTATTATAGAGTCTCAGTTAATAGATATTCTTCCCATAAAACAAACATTTGACAAAGAATTACAGGAGTTACAGGCACGTTACAAATTAATACCCTATGAGACCATATCAGACATAATCTCTAATTTAGATGGTATTGATGCAGCTTATCTTGCAGGAGGATTTTTTCTAAGTTCAGATGAAATTAAAGTCCTAGCCGCCACCCTTATTCAAAAAAAGATACCATCTTTCACAAACACCAGAGTTGAAGATGTGGAATTAGGACTAATGGCAACGAATCAATCGAGTGATAATTTAGATCAATTTTTTCGGAGAATCGCTCTTTGTGTCGAAGCTTATGTTAACGGAAAAAACCTATCTGAATTACCTACTTACATTAAATATACGCCACGTCTGACTATTAATTTCAATACTGCTGAAGCTACCAATGTACCCATAAAGTATAGTTTAATTACAGATACAGATTTTGTTGGTACAATGGAAAATGCGCTATCAGAGGAGAAATTCAATCTCTTGGAAGTTATAAATCAAGTTTTAGATAAAAACCTTTTATTACAATCTGCACAGAAAAATGTGGACTTAACATCTCAAGATGTAAAAGCCGCAAAAAGTAATTATCTGCCAAGTGTTACTGCTGCTGCTAATGGTACTTATACAGATCCTAATTTAGCTGAAATAAGCAACGGACTAAACCCAGAGTTTCAAACTGCTGGAACAATCAGTCTACAGCAAATGGTTTTTTCAGAAGCTGCTAATGCGAATATTTCTATTCAAAAAAGTTTACAGAAAGTACAAGAAGAAAATTTCAATACCGATCAATTAGACCTTATTTTCGACGCTACTAGCATTTATTTTAATGTACTCGTTCTAAAAACTAATGCACAAATTCAGCTACGGAATTTAGATCTCACGAAACGCAACTTGGAAATTGCAACACAAAACTTTGAAGCTGGACAATCAGGAAAATCAGATATGTTGCGTTTTCGTAGCCAGCTAGCTCAGAACACACAAACTATGGTACAAGCAGTAAATCAACTCGAACAAAGTTTTATTGCTCTAAACCAACTACTCAACAATCCTGTAAATACAGAAATAGATATAGAAGACGCAGAATTAGGAGAAGGTATATTTAGTGACTATAACTACAACCAATTACGTGACTTGGTTGACGACCCTGTTTCTAGAGAACCATTTGTGGAATTTCTTATTCAAGAAGCCAAAAATAATGCTCCAGAGCTTAAGTCTTTAGGTTATAATTTAGATGCTACGGAACGTAGTATAAGATTAAATGGTGGAGGTCGTTTTTTACCAACAGTTGCATTGCAAGGGCAATACAATCAGGTTTTTGATAGACGTGGTAAAGGGAGTACTGTGTCGCCTCCATTTGCATTAATTGACAATAACTATAGTGTAGCCTTAAATATATCAATACCTATTCTCAATCAAAACCTTACCAACATCAATCGCCAAACGGCAATAATTCAAAAGGATCAATTAAACATTAATAAAGAGAATGCAGAGTTAGCAATAGCAGCTAATGTTAGAAATGGTGTGTTGAACCTAATCAATGAAATTTCTAATATTGAATTATCCCAGGTGTCTGAAGAAACAGCTAAAGAAGCTTTAGAACTAACACAGACGGCTTACTCGAGTGGAGCTGTTAACATTATTCAATTGATTGATGCCCAAAATAATTATCTGAATGCGCAGCTAGATCGGTCTAATGCAATTTATAATTATTTGATAAATGCATTGCAGCTAGAGCGCTTCTTAGGTTATTACTTTTTGCTAAATAGTAAAGAGAGTAATGATGCCTTTACACAACGCTTTTTAGAATTTTTAAATTCAAGAAATTAAAAAACTACATAATGGCTCTTATAATTATAGCCAAACCAAAACACAATCAAAATGAAACACGGACTTAAAATTTTCAGTTTAGTTTTAACAACTTTATTGCTCTTCGCTTGCAATAATGAGGAAAAAGTTGCCGAAAAACTCATAAGACCAGTTAAGTATCAAGAGATAGGGTATTTAGGAGGCGAAAAAATCAGGAGTTTTAGTGGTACCGCAGAAACCGATAAGATTATCAATTTAAGTTTTAGAAATACTGGAATGATCACACAATTTGATATTAAACTCGGTCAAAAAGTTAAGAGAGGTCAATTATTAGCAAAACTCGATAATGTGCAGTCGCGATTGGCATATGAACAGGCTATTACCCAGCTCAACAGCGCAGAATCACAGATGAATACAGCCAAATTAAGTTTAAACCGAACGCGTTCATTGTTCGAAAAAGGGAGTGCATCTTTAAGCGACTTTGAATCTGCTAAAAATGCTTACAAGACAGCGCAAGAAAGTTTTCAATCCGCCAAGCGTGGTGTGGGCATTCAACAAGATCAAATTAATTATGGTTATATCTATGCACCTGAGGATGGGGTCATTGCATCGGTTAATTCAGAGATTGATGAAACGGTTAGCCCAGGACAAGCAGTAGCGACACTTAATGCTGGATCTGATATGGAGATTACATTAGGAATTCCAGAGAGCGTCATTAACGGAGTAAAAGAGAATATGAATGTAGATGTTGATTTTGCTTCACTTCCTGGAAAAGAGTTTAAAGCTAGTGTAACAGAAGTTTCCCCAGCAGTAGATGCTAACTCGGCCACATATCCCGTCCGCGTGAGAGTCACTAATCCGAGCGAAGAAATTAAAAGTGGAATGGCTGCTAATGTCACTTTCGATTTCGGCAAACGTAATGGAACAAATACAACTTTAGTTATTCCAGCCAATGCAGTTGGTGAAGATAGTAATGGTCGCTTTGTCTTTTTAATTGAAACTGATGGAGATCATTTAAAAGTTAAAAAACATGGAGTAGATATTGGCAATTTAACCTCAGAAGGTTTTGAAGTAAAATCTGGATTATCTGCGGGGCAAAAAATAGCCACTGCTGGTTTACAAACCTTACTGGATGGCCAAGAAGTAAAACTTCAATAACAAATACGACGGAACTTATGAATTTAGCAAAATTCTCTATCGATAAGAATCGAATCACATTTATGATATTGGCGACAATTATTCTCTTGGGTATTAATATGTACTTTAAATTATCCCAAGATAGTATGCCTCCTTACACGGTTCGAGTTGCAAATGTAGTATCGCAATTTCCTGGTGCCAGTCCAGAACGTGTCGAGCTTTTAGTGACGGATAAAATAGAAAAAGTAGCTCAAGAACTTCCGGAGTTGGATGAAGTTACAAGCACATCTCGAACAGGGCTGTCTGTGGTAAGTGTAACGCTGAAAGATGAAGTTCCATCAGAAGAAATGCAATCCGTTTGGGATCGTTTACGGAGAAAACTAAATACTATTCAAGGTTTACCAGAGGGTGTTAGACCAAATTTAGATGATGATGGCATCGGTGATGTTTATGGAATAGTAGTAGGTTTAACATCTGATGGTTTTAGTTACGCTGAAATGAAAGAGTACGCTGATGATATAAAAGACGACTTGATTAAATTACCTGATGCGGCTAAAGTAGAGCTAGGTGGAGTTCAAGACGAGCGTGTATTTGTAGAATTTGACAATACAAGATTAAAAGAATATGGCTTATCAGCCTCAAGATTACAACAGACTATAGCCTCTACTAATATTCTAAACTCAGGCGGTCAGGTTAATGTTGGTGATGAGCGAATTATACTAGAGCCTACAGGGAATTTTAATTCGGTTAACGATATAAGCAATATGCTTATTGCCGTGGGAGATGGATCTCAATCCGTAAAATTAGGAGATATCACAACCATCACGAAAGGCTACATAGATCCGCCCACACAAATTGTGAGTGTTGATGGTAAAGAAGCTATTTCACTTCATGTCAATCTTAAGGAGGATAAAAATGTTGTTTATTTAGGTGAAGCAGTTAATGAGGTTATAACAAAATGGCAAGGTAAACTTCCGATAGGACTGGAGTTAACCAGAGTGTCCTCGCTAGACGATTACATTGATTTGAAGGTTAGTGATTTTATGGTCAACCTACTTCAATCGATTAGTATTGTGTTGATTGTAATGCTGATTTTTTTGGGCATGCGCACAGGTTTGGTTATTGCTAGCTTAATACCAATAGTTACTATTATGACCTTAATGATTATGGGAATCCTAAAGATTGGTTTAAATCAGGTGACCCTTGCTGCTCTGATTATGGCCCTAGGTATGTTAGTAGACAATGCAATCGTTGTAGCAGAAACTATAATGGTAAAGTTAGAACAGGGAATTGAAAAATATAAAGCAGCGCTAGAGGCATTCTCAGAATTATGGATGCCACTGTTAATCTCTACGCTTACAACTTCTGCAGCCTTCTTAGCTTTTTATTTATCTCCAACAACCATGGGAGATATCGTAGGCCCAATATTTGTCGTTATTAGTATTGCATTATTATCATCATGGCTAATCGCATTATCAGTGATTATTATGTTCTGCTACATGTTTTTAAAGGTACCCCCAAAAGGGCAGAAAAAACCAAGTTTAGTTGACCGAATTATTGCTTCTGCAAAGCGCTACTACAAGGACTTGATCATGGTAGCATTGCGTCATAAGTACAAAGTGATTATAGGAATTTTTATTTCATTCTTTATTTCACTTTATGGCTTTGGGTTTATACCGTTTATTTTCTTTCCTGATAGTGACCGTAATATGATTACGATAGACATTAACTTACCTGAAAGTAATAAGATTGAACGTACCAGAGAAGTTGTAAATAAAATTGAAGGTTTTATGCAAGACTCATTGCGTATCAATGAGAGTCGTAATCTAGGAATACTAAATTGGTCCTCTTATATTGGTGAGGGTCCAGAATCCTATGATTTAGGATATTCGCCAGACGAGGCCAATTCTAATTATGCCCATATACTAGTTAATACAACTTCGTTCAACGAAAATGCTGATATGGTAGAACGCTTAGATGCCTATACCTATCAAAATTTCCCGAATGCGGATATAAAAGTTGGATTCCTTGGTTCAGGTGGCGGAGGCACACCTATTGAGATAAAAGTTTCAGGTCCTGATCCTGATGTGCTTTCGAGTATTGCTGAAGTCATTAAACTAAAATTAACTGAAGATCCAACGACTAAAAATGTAAAGGACGATTGGGGCCCAAAGAGTAAGAAATTTATCATTGAAATAGATCAAAGTCGCGCTCAAAATGCAGGAATCACAAGCTCTGATATCGCTACATCCTTACAAACGGTTTTAGATGGTTTCCAAACAGGAGAATATCGAGAAAATGATAAATCCATTCCTATACTAATGCGCAGTGGGGATAGTCAACAACAATCTTTAGCTTCATTAGAAACTTTAAATATTTACTCCCAAAATAGTGGTAAAAGTGTACCGCTACTTCAAGTTGCTAATATTATACCTCAATGGCAATATGCCAAAATAAAACGCTTAGATATAGACCGAACCATAAATGTTAACAGTGAATTGCGAGAAGGTGGAAATGCCGCGGCTACAATGGCTATAATGACACCATGGCTAGAGGATCAAATGACAAATGTTTGGCCGAGCGATTATTACTATACCTTGGGTGGAGATGCACAACAAACTGCCGATAATATGGGACCTATTATTGGCTATTTACCAATATCGGGTTTCATTATAGTGTTATTGTTAATTATACAATTTAACTCATTCCGCAAAATGGCAATGGTAGTACTAACTATCCCTCTAGGGATAATTGGAGTTGTAATAGGGTTATTGGTTTTTCAAGAAGCCTTTGGTTTTATGCCCTTTTTAGGTGTCATTTCTTTAGCAGGTATTGTAATTAATAATGCCATTGTTTTAATTGATCGTGTGGAGGTTGAGCTTTCAGTTGGTCGTACAGACCAAGATGCTGTAATTGCTGCTTGCTTACAACGCTTTAGACCAATTTTGTTATCTACGTTTACTACGGTATTGGGCTTAATCCCTCTTTATATATCCGGAGGTGAAATGTGGGAAGGAATGGCTATTAGCATTATGGTAGGTTTGTTATTTGGAACTATAATTACTTTATTATTTATCCCATCTCTATATAGTGCTTTGTATAAGGTAAGTTACAAAGGTTACACATTTAATGCGCAGTTATTAGAGGATTAATCAATGATTGAAAGGTTTTACAGTTATCGTTTCGAAATTTTCCTAATGACCCAATTAGTGATTCTTTTTGGATCATTATTTTTCCCGGCAGAGTTTTACGAATTTATTCTTTTGCCGTTGTTCTATATGATTAGTATAGCTGCAGGCATCTTAATGATTTCTAAAAATAAAAAGCTAATGTGGTTTTTTGCAACATTATTTGCTATTTCTGTCTTTTTCTTTGGTTTTGAAATGATTTCGAGGCGTCAGAGTACCGAAAATATACTTATACGATTTTCAATTTATTTTATCTTTTACATTACTGTAACTTGGAATATGATTAAGCAAGTTTGGCAAGCCAAACGCGTTACTAAGAATGTTATTATGGGTTTAATGAGTGGTTATATTTCCTTAGGATTTTTAGCATTCTTTTTGTTTATGTCTATAGAATTGACACACCCTGCTGGGGCGTTCTCGGGAATTATGATGGAAACGAATGATATTGCACTAAAATCTGAAGGCGTTCTATATTATGCCTTTATTACACTATTGACCATTGGATATGGTGAAATTATTCCAACAATACCTGTTGCACAAAAAGCAGCAGTTTTAGTCGGGCTCATAGGCCAGTTTTATTTAGTCATTATTACAGCAGTGGTCGTAGAGAAATATATAAAGCATTCATATGAAAATAGCTGAAAAATTTTCAATAACTAAAAAAAGGTTCATTATAATGAACCTTTTCTTCTTTCTACATATGTTATAATCATTAATGATTAATTATTTCTTCTTGATGGTTTATCGATTCTTGGTGAATCGCCTTAAACATTCGTAAAATAAACTCCTCACTTAAATTCTTTTCTTCACCTTCCAATATCATTTTACCCAAAATTTCATTCCAGCGTTTATTTTGTAAGACGGCAACATTATGCCTTTTCTTTAAGGCACCTATTTCCTCAGCAACCTTCATACGTTTCCCTAAAATCTCAATGAGTTGATGATCAATCACATCTATTTGTGTTCTAAGTGTATTGATTTTGTTCTTAAACTCGGTAGCATCTCCTACTTCCTGTCTAATACGCAAATCTTCCGTGTATTTTATCAAAGTCTCAGGGGTAATTTGCTGCGCAGCATCACTCCAGGCATTATCAGGGTCGTGATGTGTTTCTATCATTAAACCGTCATAATTCAAGTCAAGCGCTGTCTGACTTAAATCAAAAATAATATCTCGTCTACCAGCGATATGAGAAGGATCTAAAATAAGTGGTAAATCTGGGAAACGGTTTTGCAAATCTACAGCTACCTGCCATTCTGGATTATTTCTATAACGTGTCTTCTCATAGGTTGAGAAACCACGATGAATGACTCCTAAATTTTTAACCTCTGCAGTGTAAAAACGTTCAACAGCTCCTAGCCATAATGATAAATCAGGATTTACTGGATTCTTAATTAAAACTGGCTTATCCGTGCCTTTTAAAGCATCTGCAATATCCTGTACAATAAATGGACTAACTGTTGTACGTGCTCCAATCCATAAAATGTCAACATCATGCTTTAATGCCAATTCCACATGATTAGCATTGGCTACCTCTGTGGTTATTTTTAAACCTGTTTCTTCTTTTGCCTTTTGTAACCATTTAAGACCTAATGCCCCAACACCTTCAAAGTTTCCTGGGCGAGTTCTTGGTTTCCAAATTCCAGCTCTAAACACTGTCGCATCACTATCTTTTAAATCATGTGCAATTTTTAAAACTTGCTGCTCTGTCTCCGCACTACATGGACCTGCTATAACTAACGGATGCTCTAAATTGTACGCATCTAACCAGTTCCTCAATTCTTTCTTGTTCTCCATAATTCTATTAATCTCTTTTTCTTGTTTTTATTGATTTCCGTTTAAAATCTCTTTTATATGGTTTGTTGTTTCCATTTCATTATAAACTGCCTCGAAATCACCACTTTCCATAAGCTGTTTAAAGTGTTTTAAGTTGTTGATATACTCTTCTAATGTTTCTATGACATTAGTTTTATTCTGTTCAAAAATTGGTGTCCACATCGCTGGCGAACTTTTAGCTAATCGTACTGTACTTTCAAAACCACTCCCAGCCATATCAAAAATATCACGTTCGTTTTTCTCCTTTTCAATCACGGTTTTCCCAAGCATAAATGAACTTATATGAGATAAGTGCGACACATAAGCAATATGCTTGTCATGAGCTTTTGGATTCATGTAGCGAATGCGCATCCCTAATTCTGAAAATAACTTTAGGGCCTTTTCCTGTAATTTAAAAGCTGTGTCTTCAACCTCACAAATGATATTAGTTTTATTCTTGTACAAGCCCTTAATCGCTGCACTTGGTCCTGAATATTCGGTACCTGCAATAGGATGAGCTGCTAAGTAATTTCTGCGCTTTGGATGCTGTTTAACTTTTAAACATATGTCCTCTTTTGTAGATCCCGCATCAAACACAATAGCGTGTTCCGAAACTTGATCTAATACTTTTGGTAAAACCTCTAGAGTTGCATCAACAGGTATAGCAACAATGACTAAATCTGCCTTATTTAAATCTTCAAAATTGGCCTTTTCATCAATAACACCGAGAGAAAGAGCTTCATCTAAGTGCTCCTCACTTTTGTCAATACCATAAATGCGAGATTCTGAATTATGACTTTTTATATCTAAGGCAAAACTTCCACCAATTAATCCAACTCCTATGACAAAAATGTTATTCATATTTAAACTCTTGCAATCGCTTCTTTAATCACTTCTTCAGACGCACATAAGGAAAACCTAACGTAGCCTTCCCCATTACTACCAAAAACTGTACCTGGTGTTATAAAAATAGAATGTTCCTTTAAAACCAAATCTGTAAATTCTTCAGACTTTATATGTGCTGGTAATTTTGCCCAAACAAACAAGCCAGTTGCATATTGATCATATGTACAGTTTAGGGCTTCTGCTAATTTCCATATCAACTCACGTCTCTGTTCGTAAACACTATTTAAACTTACAAACCACATCTCTGAGCATTTTAATGCTTCAATGGCTCCCTTCTGGATACCATAAAACATTCCAGAATCCATATTACTTTTTACTTTAAGTATAGCACTCAGGTACTCATAACTCCCAATCAGCATACCAACACGCCATCCAGCCATATTAAACGTCTTACTAAAAGAGTTAAGCTCTAGACACACAGACTTAGCATTATTATAACGCATGATGCTTATAGGCTTTTCGTTTAAAACAAAACTGTAAGGATTATCATTAACTATGAGAATATTATGACGCTTACCAAAAGCAATAACCTCATCATAAAACTTATTAGTTGCATTGGCGCCTGTTGGCATATGCGGATAGTTAATCCACATAATTTTCACTTTACTTAAGTCCAATCGTTCTAAGGCTATAAAATCTGGCATCCAATAATTATCCTCATTTAGATCGTAATAAATTGGTTCTGCTTCTAATAGCTTAGTTACTGCAGAATAGGTTGGGTAGCCAGGATTAGGAACCAATACCTGGTCTCCTTTATTAAGAAACGCCATAGAGATATGCATAATACCTTCCTTACTTCCTAATAGTGGTAAAACTTCTGTCTGGCCGCTCAAACTTACTTTGTAACGTTTTTTATAGAAATTCGCAATTTCGTCACGAAGCTCTGGAAGACCTTGATAGCTTTGATATTTATTAGCACCTTCATCATCTAAACTATCTTTTAGGAGCATGGTAGCTTTAAACGGAGGCTCTAAATCTGGGCTTCCAATTCCAAGATTAATAATAGGTTTACCTTGAGATTTTAAAAAGGCTACTTCTTTTAATTTTTTTGAGAAGTAGTATTCCTCGACATGCTTTAAGCGGTCAGCAACTTCAATCATAATCTTGCATTTTTATATTCCCCTAACACCTTAAAATTCTCAGCCATAATTTTCATAATAGCATTTGCCTTTTCATAATCTTCGTAAGTTTCAAAAGTAACATCCACAAAAAATGCATACTTCCAAGGAGTGTCTATTTTTGGTAAGGATTGAATTTTAGTTAGGTTTAATTTACAATCACTCATGACATTAAGTATAGTAGCTAAACTACCACGCTTATGATCTAATTCAAACTTTAACGAAGCCTTATTAATTCCTATTCTTTCAGTTTCGTGATTTTGACGCTTAACAATGACGAAGCGTGTTTCATTATGTTTTATCGTCTGTATGCTTGACGCCAATACATTTAAACTATAGAGTTCTGCAGCATTTTTACTTGCAATAGCAGCAATACCTTTTATTTGCTCTGCATTAATTTGCTTAGCAACATCTGCTGTATCCTTTGCCTCAACCAATTTAATATGTGGGTAGTCCTTAAAAAACACCTTACATTGCAAAAGTGCCATTGGGTGCGAATGTACTTCTTCAATTTCATCTATACCTTGCCCATTTAAGGCCAAAAGATTATGCTGAATATCTAAATAGTACTCACCAACAATATCTAAATTATGATGATCTATCAGAGCATAGTTTGGTATAATAGAACCTGCTATAGAGTTTTCTAAGGCCATTACAATCGTATCCGTTTGACCTTGCAATAAACTATCTACCGCACTATCAAATGACATGCACTCAACCACCTCGGTATTTAAATTAAAATACTGTTGGGCGACCTCGTGATGAAACGAACCTATTATTCCTTGTATTGCTATTGGTTTTGACATAATAAAAAAGTCTCGATGTAATTCGAGACTTTGATTAATTATATTTTATTTAAAACATACTCTGTCTCGTTCCTTTACTTAAAAAAGAAATAAAACCAGTTAAAATATGTTCTAAGTGTATACATTGTTCTTATTATATGGCTAATGTAATTAATATTTTTACAAATCAAAATTGAATCTTAATGTTTTTGAAGCTCATATCAAAGTTTTAAGGAATTCATAAGAAAGTCCCAGTAATACTAATTAATACTTATTTTTGAATAAACTTTTTACACGATGTCTATTGAAGTTAAAAATCTTTCAAAATTATATAAGGATCAAATAGCACTTAATGATGTTTCTTTTAAGGTCAATAACGCTGAAATTGTTGGTTTCTTAGGACCAAATGGCGCTGGTAAGTCCACTATGATGAAGATTTTAACCACTTTTATTGAAGCCTCTAATGGTTCGGCTAATGTTAATGGTTTTGATGTTAATGGTGAGAAAAAAAGTGTACAACAGAGTGTAGGTTATTTACCAGAACACAACCCGCTCTACACAGATTTATATGTTAGGGAATATTTAAACTTTAATGCGAATGTTTTCGGTATTTCAAAATCTAGAATAGAAGAGGTTATTGAACTTACTGGCTTAATACCTGAAGCTCACAAGAAGATAGGACAATTATCAAAAGGCTATCGCCAACGCGTTGGATTGGCAAATGCACTATTGCATGACCCTGAAGTATTGATTCTAGATGAACCTACAACTGGCTTAGACCCCAATCAACTTGTTGATATTAGAAATTTAATTAAATCCATAGGGAAACAAAAAACCGTTTTTCTCTCTACGCACATTATGCAAGAAGTTGAGGCTATGTGCGATCGTGTGATTATTATAAATAAAGGTGAAGTCGTTGCCGATAAATACTTGAAAGATTTAAGAGAAGGACAAGACCAAGTTGTCATCGTTGAATTTGATTACAGGGTTGAAGATACATTTTTATTAAAGCTTCCTAAAGTATCTAAAGTTAAAAATACTATTGGTTTTGTTTATGAAATAACTTTTTCTACCAAAGAAGATATGCGCTCTCATGTTTTTGATTTTGCGCATGACAACGACCTAAAAATTCTGCAACTCAATCAGAAAAATGCCAGTCTAGAAAGTTTATTTAGAGAATTGACTAGTTAAATATCAATTGGCCAATGTAAAATTGTTCTACTGATACAATTGGTGGTTCATTAAGTGCAATAACATTTCCTGTACCTCTTAATTCAACACTTAAGGATTGGATTGGATGCACAATCATGTCGTTACTGCCGCGATGATAAATAGTAACATTTTGAGCTACTAAATCTTGACCTTGAAAACGACCATCGCCTGCGAAAAAATTTACGGATAAATTTTCTGTTGAACCCTCTATATAAAATGAAGCTAAACCATTAGAGGTTATCCTTAAATTTTGATTATTAATAGTTAAGTTATAGTCACCAACGGTAAATTCTATATTTTCATTAAAATCCTCGGAAATTAAGCTTAACATTGGATACGTTATAATACCGTTTGAAGACACTTCATATTGTGACGAATTTCTTATTTCTGTGACATTGGGTGCCTCAACATAAACTTTAGTTATCCCATAAGCTCTAACATAATTACAGATATTGTTATTTGTAAGCACCAATCGGTTACCCATAACCTCAGCCTTAACATCATTAATTAAGTTTTCACCTGTCTCTATAGTGACCCTATGCTCTGGACCTTGGCTCAGAATTAATTCGATATTACGATTCACCAAAATCTTTTCAAAATCAATAACCTCAACTTCGAGTTGTATAATATTTCCAGCAGTTTGAATACAATCATTAGCATCTTCACTATCACAGCAAAAAGCTAAAACCATTACTATGTAAATTAATTTTTTCATAATCTAACTCCTAATCCAAATTCTACAGCTTCTGCTTTAGCACCGTGCGACTTTAGGGTGATGGCGCCAAAAACCTTTTTACCAAAATATCGTTTCAAACCTATTCTAATATAAGTTCTTCCTTCAAAATCAAATGGGTAGTAAACATAATAGCCTAACTGAGTTTCTAAAGACATTTTATTGATAAACAATTCATGACCTACAAACACTCCAACGCGCTTAAAATCTTCGTCACCGCTCAAATTCTCTTCTGGGAAAGAGACGGATCTAAAATAAATTAACTCCTTCAAAAAATTTGAAAAGAAGACATCTGCACCCAATTGAATAGCACTTACATGATTCAAACGTTTATCTGCGTATGCTGAAAGCACATAAAAAGGAAATTGTCCGCTACCAATTATATCGCTTTGATTAATTCCTGTTCTAAATGCAAGATTGTACTTTATAGATTCAGTGAACTTTTCGTCACTTAGATTATCTATATATTCAGAATCTCTTTCATCTATATTATAGTTTAGCCCTAAGTTAAAAGCTATCGTATTTATGCTTGTATTAGGTGCTTTTACATTCGCATTTGAATAATGAATTAAAGAAAATCCAGCTTGTAAACCGAATCGATCAAATAAACGTTCCTTTTTATAATTAATCATTAAATAGGTTGAACTCAGTAATCGAGATCCAAATGCTATATTTCTATGATTCTCAAACCTATCATACGGATTGGTCGTGTATGCAATCCCCTGACCTATACGCAACATCAAATGTCGGTTAAAGAAGTAGAAATTATAGTGGGCATACAAACCAAAGTTATTCCCTAAAATATTATTTTTTAAATCTTGATAACTAAATGAGGCCCCATAATCGGGATAATTAAAACGTTGTTGCCAATCTTTGGTGCCAAATGTCTTTTTATTCCAACTTAAAATAACTCCTTCTGGATGACCTGAAATTAAATGCAGAATATCATTATTATGTAATACTATGTTTCCAGAAAAGTAATTAAGATCAAAATAGGAGTCTGTGCTTGACTTTTCTTGAGAAGCTAAGAAAAGTCCTATTGCACACAGTAAACTCGTAAGCCAGTACTTCATAAACATTCGGTTACTGACAAAAGTAATAGAATATTTAATTAATAAATAGGGTTAGAACTAAAGATACTACTGTTAGCAATAAGAGCTTAAGGACAAACTTGAATTCTGCTTTATTTTTCTTGATTAATTTCATAATAGATGAGGCATATTTTAATCGTACAAAGATGGTATGGGAAGGTAACTAGAGTGTTAACTTATCTCTAATTAAGTGTTATACTTTTAGCTTACCTGAAATGTATACCACACTCTCTATTACTTAAGGCCTTTACTGGATCAAAATAGTCTAGATTCTTTTTTAGTCCATACTTTAAGACATATTGATCTAGATCTTCATCCGTCCAATAGTAAAACGGACTAACTTTGAGAATTCCGTCTTTACTGTAGCTTAGTATATCCTTCTTATCTCTATAAGCTGTCTGTCTTACTCTAATATTCGTAAACCAAACATCGGGATTTAATTCACTTAATGCGCGCTTAAATGGCTCTAACTTTACAATTTCTGAAAACTGGGAATGATTATCATCTTCTAGATCAGGTGACCCTAAAGTTCTTTCAATTTCGGTCTTTGTAAAGAGCGGTTGATATTTGTGAATATTGAGTTTATATTTTTCTGTAAGAGAAGCAGCATACTCATATGTACTTTCTCCATTATACAAGGTATCGCACCAAACCACTCTGATTTGATGATCTAAAACTGACATTGTACTTAGTAATACCGAAGAGTAGACACCGAAACTTGTTGTTACAATATAGTTATCGGAAAGTCTCAACGCCCAGTCTGCAATTTCAACTGGTGTTTTATATCTCAATTTTTTATTCCAATAATCAATATCTAATGTCGGCATAGAGTTCCTGTTTTATCTTAATCACTACTTCTAGTATAAAAACACTATATATAATAACTCCTATAGATTTACTAGGATTATACAAACATAGCATTTCTTATCTAATTTTAAAGAATAAAATCAATAAAAAAGGGGTAATTATTACAAGACTTAGATAGATAAATCTGCTAAGGATGTATTTCTAAAAATTTCAAGGGTATTATCTCTTACTTTGAGCATTACATTATGCACAGCACAAGTATTCTCATCTGGGCAATCATCGCATTTTTCGTAAAAATTAAGACTTACGCAAGGCACCATTGCAATCGGACCTTCCAATAAGCGCATAATATTTGTCATCGGAATTTCTTTTGGATCTTTTAATAAGTAATAACCACCGGACTTACCTTTTTTTGATCCTAAAATACCATCTTTACGTAAGGTCAATAAAATACTCTCCAAAAACTTTCTTGAAATATTTTCAGATTTAGAAATCACAGAAATCTGAACCGGATTACGGTTTTCTTGACGTGCTAAATAGACTAAGGCCTTAATTCCATATTTAGTTTTCTTCGAAAGCATGGTATAAAGCTAGGAATTTTTGAAGACATTAAATTTTAAAATTTAATGCATAAACAAAATTGAACTTGTTTTAGCATATAAATTTAAAACACAGCTTCGGCAATGGTCTTGATATTGGTACTTTTCCCCATGGAATAATAATGCAATACAGGAATTCCTGCTTTCCGTAATTCCCTTGACTGTGCAATGCACCATTCAATTCCAACTTGTCTTACAGCATTATTGTCTTTGCATTTGACTACTTCCAAAATTAAATTTTCAGGAAGGTCTACATGAAAACGATGTGGTATTAAATTGAGTTGTTTTTTTGTTGCTATTGGTTTTAATCCAGGAATTATTGGAACAGTAATTCCCTCTTCCCTGCACTTTTCAACAAAATTGAAGTATTTCTGATTATCAAAAAACATCTGGGTAACAATGTATGTTGCACCATTTTTGATTTTTTTCTTTAAAAAATGAATATCACTTTCTATACAAGGCGCCTCCATATGCTTCTCAGGATAGGCAGCAACACCAATGCAAAAATTTGTAGCTGCTGTATTTTGTAACTCCTCATCTAGATATTTCCCGTTATTAAGCTCTTCTATTTGAGTTACTAATTCGCTCGCGTAAGAATGCCCTTCTTTTTCAGGTCTGAAATAAGTTTCGCTTTTAACAGCATCACCTCGCAGTGCCATAACATTATCAATATCCAAAAAATCCAAGTCGACTAAGAAATTCTCAGTATCCTCTTTTGTAAATCCACCGCACAGAATATGTGGTATGGCATCCACTCCATATTTATTCTGAATCGCTGCACAAATACCAACAGTACCAGGTCGCTTTTTAACCACTTGCTTTCTCAAAAGTCCATTTTCGACCTCCTTATATAGATACTCCTCACGGTGATATGTCACATCAATAAATGGAGGCTTAAACTCCATTAAGGGATCAATATTGTCAAAAATAGATTGAATATGCTGACCCTTTAAAGGTGGTAAAATTTCAAATGAGAATTGAGTTTTACCTTCCGCTTTTTTAATATGCTCAGTAACTTTCATTTCAATTTGCAATATTTGGATTCAACCATTTTTGTGCTTCCTCAACAGTTATTCCTCTGCGTAGACTATAATCAATGACTTGATCTCGTGTAATCTTTCCTAAACCAAAGTATCGTGCCTCTGGATTTCCAAAATAATAGCCACTTACACTAGCAGCTGGCCACATCGCCAAACTGTCGGTGAGTTTTACTCCAATAGTCTCTTCAACTTTGAGTAAATCCCAAATCGTTTGCTTTTCAAGATGATCTGGACATGCTGGATATCCGGGTGCAGGACGGATACCTTTATAACTTTCTTTTATTAATTCTTCATTAGACAGTTGCTCTTCCTGAGCATAAGCCCAATGTTTCACACGAATTTCTTCATGTAAATATTCAGCATAGGCTTCAGCCAACCTGTCCGCTAAAGCTTTAATCATTATAGAATTATAATCATCATAATCGGCTTCAAATTTTAAGGCCAATTCCTGCGTTCCAAAACCTGTTGAAACACAAAAGGATCCGATATAATCTTGCAATCCTGAAGATTTTGGAGCAATAAAATCCGCTAAGGCTATATTAGGCTTTCCAACTGACTTCTTGGATTGTTGACGCAGGGTTATAAATGTACCTAAATCCTTTCCGGCATGGTCCTTAACTTCTATATCATCATTTATGCTATTGGCAGCAAATAACCCAAATACAGCTTTCGCTTTTAAGAGCTTTTCGTCAAATATTTTCTTTAATAAAATCTTAGCATCAGAAAATAATTCTTGAGCTTGCTCTCCAACCATATTATCATTTAATATTTCTGGAAATTTGCCATGTAGATCCCAACTTCTAAAGAATGGAGTCCAATCTATGTATTCATCTAAACTCTTAATATTAAAATCTTCTATGACTTGAACTCCTAAAGTTTTAGGTTTTTGTATTTCTACAGTTTCCCAATTGATTTGGAATTTATTTTGTCTCGCATCTTCTAGAGATACATAGGTTTTTTGTTTGCCACGTTTAAAAAACTGAGCTCTAAACGTTTCGTACTCTTCTCGAATCTGTTCTTTATAAACCTTATTATCCTTTTGAAGCAAATTACCCACAACTGTAACCGCTCTTGAGGCATCATTAATATGAACGACTGTATTGCTATAATGTGGTGCAATTTTTACTGCTGAATGCGCCCTTGAGGTTGTAGCGCCTCCAATAATTAAAGGCATTTCAAGGCCCTCTTTTTCCATGGCCTTTGAGACATAAACCATCTCGTCGAGCGATGGAGTAATTAAACCACTTAAACCAATAATATCAACCTTTTCTTGTTTGGCGGTTTCAATGATTTTTTCTGGAGGCACCATGACGCCTAGGTCTATAATTTCATAGTTATTACAGCCTAAAACGACACTAACAATATTCTTCCCAATATCATGAACATCCCCTTTAACCGTAGCCATTAAGATTTTTCCAACAGCTTCTATGGCCCCATTCTTTTCTTCTTCAATAAATGGCTGTAGATAGGCTACAGCTTTTTTCATAACGCGGGCTGATTTTACAACTTGCGGCAAAAACATTTTACCACTTCCAAATAAATCACCAACAACGTTCATTCCTTTCATTAAGTGACCTTCTATCACTTCAATTGGCTGCTCTGACACTAACCTTGCCTCCTCAACATCTTCAATAATAAAAGCGTCTATACCCTTAACTAAAGCATGGGTAATACGTTCTTGCAGTGCAGCCTTACGCCATTCTTGTATGGCACTTTCCTGGACTTTCTTCAGACCCTTAACAGATTCGGCAAAATCTAATAGTCGTTCAGTAGCATCGTCTCGTCTATCAAACAAAACATCCTCAACATGCTGTAACAAGTCTGTATCAATCTGATCATAAACCTCAAGCATCGTTGGATTTACTATACCTAAGTTCATCCCATTTTTAATCGCATGGAATAAAAAGGATGAATGCATCGCTTCTCTTACGGTATTGTTTCCTCTAAAAGAAAAGGATACATTACTTACACCACCAGAAACGTTTGCATATGGTAGGTGTTCTCTTATCCATTTAGTAGCAGCGAAAAAGTCCAGCGCATTTTTGCGGTGTTCTTCCATACCCGTAGCAACAGGAAAGATGTTGGGATCAAAAATTATATCCTGCGGTGAGAAGTTGACCTGTTGCACTAAAATGTCATAAGAACGCTTGCAAATTTCAATACGTCTTTCATAATTATCGGCCTGACCAACTTCATCAAAAGCCATCACTATCACTGCTGCTCCATAGCGTTTAATCAATTTTGCTTGGCGAATAAATTCAGTTTCCCCTTCTTTTAAACTAATCGAATTGACAACGCATTTTCCTTGAACGACTTGAAGCCCTGCTTCAATGATTTCCCATTTTGAGCTATCAATCATTATTGGGATTTTAGCAATATCGGGTTCTGATGCAATAAGATTTAAGAAGGTTGTCATGGCATGTACTCCATCTAACATGCCTTCATCCATATTCACATCTAAAATTTGTGCTCCTCCTTCAACTTGATCTCTAGCTACATCAAGTGCTTCTTGGTAGTTACCTTCCTTAATAAGGCGAAGAAATTTTCTAGATCCAGTAACATTGGTGCGTTCACCAACATTTATAAAATTACTCTCTGGAGTGACCACCAAGGGTTCTAATCCAGATAAGGTTAAGTATTTTTTACAGTCACTCTCTGGCATTAAGCTAATTGTTTAATTTTTCGAGGTTGGTATTGTTGTGCCACTTCTGCAATAGCTTTGATATAATCTGGATTAGTTCCGCAACATCCACCAATAATATTTATGAGTCCATCTTCTAAGTATTCGGCTATTAAACTTTGCATTTCCTTGACTGTTTGATCATATTCACCAAAAGCATTTGGCAATCCAGCATTAGGATGAGCCGATGTATAAAAATCTGTTTGCTGTGCCAATCTGCTTAAATAAGGCTTTAGTTGTTTTGCACCTAATGCACAATTAAACCCAATACTTAAAAGTGGTATATGGGATACTGAAGTTAAAAAAGCTTCAACCGTTTGACCGGACAAGGTTCTACCTGATGCATCAGTTATGGTGCCAGAAACCATAATTGGAACATCTATATTACGCTCTTCTTTTACCTCTTCTATGGCAAATAGTGCAGCTTTGGCATTGAGTGTGTCAAAAATAGTCTCCACAAATAATGTATCTACGCCTCCATCAATTAATGCTTCAACCTGTTCCTTATAGGCTACACGCAATTCATTAAATGTAATGGCTCTATACTCTGGCCGGTTAACATCCGGAGATAAACTAGCCGTTCTGTTTGTTGGTCCAATACTACCGGCAACAAATCTTGGTTTATCTGGTTGCTCTCGAGTAAATTTATCCGCAACTTCTCTTGCAATTCTAGCGGATTCAAAATTGAGCTCATAAACCAAATCCTCCATTTGATAGTCCGCCATTGCAACACTGGTGCCAGAAAAGGTATTTGTTTCTATGATATCCGCACCTGCTTCAAAATATTTAGCATGAACTTCTGCAATAGCTTTTGGCTGGGTTATGGAAAGTAAATCATTATTCCCTTTTAACGGAGTAGGATAATCTTTAAAGCGTTCTCCACGAAAATCTTCCTCGGTAAAATTATAAGCTTGAAGCATGGTGCCCATAGCGCCATCTAGCACAAGAATTCGGTTTTGGATTTCTGTTTTAATAGTTGGCATTAAGCAGTCATCTTTTTTTGTTTCACAGTAAAAACTGGTTTTAATAGTTTGGACAACTGCTGAAATTCCATCAAAAACGCATCATGACCATGGATTGATTTTATTTCACCTATAGTAACATCATCTTTTACGGATTTTAAATCGACAAACGTTTTCCAATTCTCGTCTGGCTTGAATAGTAAATCCGAATTTATGGTAACAATATGGATATGCGCTGTAATCTTTGTTGCTACAGCCTTAAAATCAAAGTCATTTTGCGCCACGTTAATGGTTCTTAAAACTTGATTCATCATTTTATAGGCCTGCAGATGAAAGCGTTTGCTCAAAACCTCTCCATGGTGATTTAACCAGGATTCAATATTATATAAATCATCTGTTCGCTTAGTACGATTAAACTTCTCAGTTAACGATTCTGGCGTACGGTATAAGGTCATTGCATGTCTTCTGGCATCTGTTAAGGGTTGCGACGAATTATTTAAAATAGCATCTTGTATATGGCAGTTCGCAATGACCCAATCTGTAGACTTCCAGTCCGTTGCAATTGGAATTAAATAATCTATTAAATTAGGTTCTAATGCAGACAATTCCC
>NZ_JABSST010000038.1 GCF_013213975.1 Winogradskyella sp. | reverse complement strand
CTACAGAGTCAATTGCCACACCTGCTTTACCAACATCTCCAACAACACGTTCGTGATCTGAGTCATAACCTCGGTGTGTTGCTAAATCAAATGCTACCGATAAACCTTTTTGCCCTGCAGCCAAATTCCTTCTATAAAATGCATTACTTTCTTCAGCGGTAGAAAACCCAGCGTATTGCCTTATAGTCCATGGTCGACGAACATACATCGTTGCATATGGGCCGCGAAGATTGGGTGCTATACCTGCTACAAAATTTAAATGTTCAAGTTCGTCTAAATCCTTCTTCTCATATCTTGATTTCACCTCAATATCCTCTGCCGTTATGAAACTGTTTTTGGCATCTTGATGAACAGCTTTTGGCTGTTTTTCTTTTAATTTTATATGTTGTAGATTTTTACGACTCATGGATGTTATTTTGAACTAAAAAAGAGGCTGTAGATTTTACCTATACCTTGTTTTATTCATTTTTTAATCTATTGATTTCTAATTTTTCAGATAACCTTACCGCAATAATTGGCTCAATTAATGTTTTTCGTTTATCTATTCTTAAAAATGGACTTTTCTCAAGTTCATTTTTCATTCTATCTGCTGGATTTGGATGCTTATTTGTACCAAGTAATATTAATTGTTCCGTGTCAAATTGTGATTGTTCCTTAGAGGCACTTTCTTTAATTTTTCTTTGGATAGTACCTTCTTTTAATTGACTTAAAAACCCTCCATTATTTTCGATGTCTTTAAAA
Organism: Winogradskyella sp.; assembly: GCF_013213975.1. Lineage (GTDB taxonomy): Bacteria > Bacteroidota > Bacteroidia > Flavobacteriales > Flavobacteriaceae > Winogradskyella. The sequence goes on along the minus strand of NZ_JABSST010000038.1, from coordinate 31,516 downwards.
AGTTCTAATGCTTTTTCTGACAACTTTAGCGTTAAATATTCAATATAATAGGACCCATCTGCAGGATTATTTACCTTATCAAAATAACTTTCGTTTTTAAGAATCAAGAGCTGGTTTCTTGAGATGCGGTCTCCAAATTCATTTGCATCGTGATACAATGCATCATAAGGTAAATTATAAACCACATCTGCACCCCCTAAAACTGCACTCATAGATTCTGTTGTTGTTCGAAGCATATTTACATTGTAATCGTAGATGGTTTTATTGCGTTTACTAGGTGTTGCTTTAATTCTGCAGCTTATGTTAAAGCCATATTCAGATGCTAGGGTCGCCCAAAGATTTCTTAATGCTCTGAGCTTGGCAATTTCAAAGAAATAATTAGATCCTATTGCTACATTAAACGTTATTTCTAAGGTTTGCTTTTTGTTATTATCTAATATTTTTTCAAAATGGTTAAGGTATTCATTGGTATGTGCTAGTCCATAGGCTAATTGCTGTACGATGTTAGCTCCTGCATTTTGATACAGATCCAGATTAATGCATAACTGGTTGTTTTCTTTCACAATTATCTCAAACTGATCATAATCTTCTTTGAGATTGTTATGCCAGTTTCCAGTTTTTGCGAGATGACCAATAATATCGTTTTGGACGTAAACGTTCTTCTGATTAAAAGATCGACTAAAAGGAATCGACAGAAAATTACATTGGATATCAACTGAAACTTTATCTAAGACGATAGTCTTGAGTTATACTTCAGTAGGTATAGACTCAGACGGCATTGTAAAAAGAATGGCTTCGGCACCACGATTAATAGCTTCAATTGCTTGTGCATTAGCCTCTTCAGCCTTATCGACAACAATGGTTTGGCAAATTTTCCAATCTTGGGCTTTACTGTTTGGATTATTTGAAATAGCTTTAAATTGATCGGCATGGTAAAAAGGCTTTACATCAATACCTTCATTAGTTTTCCAAATTAAATTGTTGTTGTAATCCGCTCCTTTTAAATCTACCTGAATTTTTTGTTTCCAGGCTTTAGAGGAAACACCTTCAAAATCGCTAAATAAAGATTTACTCATCTTTTTTCTGTTTTGCAATACTGTCTTCGTATTCAATTATGAAGATGTCCTCGTTAGGTTTCTTCATGTAATAATTTTCTCTTGCAGCACGTTCAATACCTTCTTCCGTACTCAATTCTTTAATGGCTTTATTATCCTTTGCCATTTCATTTTTATAATGTTCTTTTTGATATTCTAATGCTTCAATATCTTCATTCAGTTCATAATGAAATAATAGTGAATGCGCATCAAAAAAGAGCATCCAAATGGCAAATAGAATAAACACCAAGAGGTAAATATTTTTAAATGGTTTTAAATATTTATTGTCAAAAACACCCATTATAAACGTTCATTGATTATCGTTCTAACGATATCTACTGCTACCGTGTTGTACTTATTATTGGGGATTATAATATCTGCGTATTCCTTCATTGGTTCAATAAACTGCTCATGCATTGGTTTGAGTGTTGTTTGATATCTTGTTAACACCTCATCAATATCTCGTCCTCGTTCAGAAATATCGCGTTTCAGTCGTCTTATTAATCGTTCGTCTGAGTCTGCATGAACAAATATTTTAATATCAAATAAATCACGAATTTCTGGATTGGTAAGGATAAGAATACCTTCTACGATCATTACTTTTCTGGGTTTTGTAGAGATTGTATCTCCTGTACGATTATGCTTTACAAAGGAATATACAGGCTGATCAATGGCGGTTCCTGCTTTTAAATCTATAAGATGTTGTACTAACAAATCAAAATCAATAGACCTCGGGTGATCGAAATTTATCTTTACACGTTCATCATAGCTTAAGTGTGATGTGTCTTTATAATAAGAGTCCTGGGAAATAACTCCAACCTCACCTTCTGGGAGTTCATTTAAAATAGTATTTACGACGGTTGTTTTTCCACATCCAGTACCACCAGCTATTCCAATTATCAGCATTAATTTTCGGTTTATTTTAGTTATGCAAAATTAGGGATTTACGACTAGTAATTAATGATATTTGTCACTTGTTGATAGAAATAATATCATGTTTTTAGTGACTATCGTCTTATCAATTTGACGATACCTAGGTTTTCAATGCCAACATAAATGTAACCATCAGGACTTTGTTCAACACTTCTTACTCTACCTATGCCATCGAGAAGACGTTCCTCTTTAATGACTTTGTTGTTTTTTAAGGTACATAAATCTAAATATTGAAACTTAAGTGAACCAACAAGTAAATTACCATTCCAGTCTCCATATTTATCGCTATTTATAAATGCCATTCCACTTGGGGCTATCGAGGGTGTCCATTGATGAAGTGGTTGTTCCATACCTTCTTTTTCTGTTAGTTCTGTAAATTTAGTACCACTATAATTGATCCCAAAACTAATAACAGGCCAACCGTAGTTCTTTCCAGCTTTAATAATATTTATTTCATCACCACCTCGTGGTCCATGTTCATGGGTCCAAATATCACCTGTTTTAGGATGTAATATCATGCCTTGTGGATTTCTATGTCCATAAGAAAATATAGCTTTTTTTGCATTTGGCTTATTAAAAAACGGATTGTCAATTGGTATTCGGCCGTCATCATGGATTCTGTACACCTTACCGCAATCTCTAGTTAAGTCTTGCGGATTAACATCCCTATCGCCGCGATCACCTATGGTAAAATATAAATAACCCTTGTTGTCAAACGCTAATCGTGAACCAAAGTGTTGACCTCTTCTCGAGTTTGGTTCGGCTTTATAAAGAACCTCAAAATTTACTAAGGTCTTGTTTTCTAATTGGGCTCTAGCGATGGATGTATTGCCACCATCGCCTTTCCCTTTAGAGGAAGCATATGAGAAGTAAACCCATCCATTCTCCTTATAATTAGGATGAAGAATAATATCTAACAATCCACCTTGATCTCGAAAGTAAATTTCTGGTAGTCCTGTAATGACAGATTTATTACCATTTTTAAAGTGGATTAATATTCCAGCTTTCTCATTAATTAATATACTCCCATCTGGTAAAAAAGTAAACCCCCATGGAATATCTAAATTATCCACAATAACTTCATAATCATTGTCATAATTTGTTGGGTTTTTGTCCTGTGCACAGGTTAAAACACTAATTAATATTAGGCTAATAAAGGCTGGTTTTAACCTCATCTTTTTGTAAAATTTAAGTCTGAATTCTAAAGTTAGAAAAATGTTGTTTGAATATAAAGAAAAACTCTATATTTGCAGTCCAATTTTGATAACCGTTTTCGGGGTGTAGCGTAGCCCGGTTATCGCGCCGCGTTTGGGACGCGGAGGTCGCAGGTTCGAATCCTGCCACCCCGACTAAAATTAAAAGCTCAGTGTTTACTGAGCTTTTTTTGTTTTTTTACTTTTTATGTCGTTTTCAGAGTAGATTCTGTAGTCATCTTCATTGGGCTCTACTTGCTGAAATTTATTGTCCAAGAGGTATCCTATCCAAACCGTTCTGAAGAATCTACAGGTCTATGCTTACATCACTTAACTTTAGTATTTGTTGACATTTTAAGTTGTCTGAATCCTGGGTTTATTTTAAACCAGTCTACAGCAACACTCCCTTTATATCTCTAAAAATTAGCTAGTACCCATGTATCCTTAAGATCATTTAATTTTCCTTCATTTCTTCAGTGGTATTATCAGGGGTGTCCATTTTATCGTTTTATTCTTTTTTAAGAAAAACTAATAACCATACTAAGTCAGTGATTCTAACTTTTGATTTCATTATTAGGTTAGATTTTGTTATTAAATCATTCCAAATCAGTGAAAAATATTAATGAATAAACAGGATTGATGAATTTTATAATGCTATAATTAGTGTTGATAACTTCTCTGTAAGGTTGTACTATAAAAAACTACTTTTGTTTTAGAATAAATTGAATAATATGTCTGATACGATTGAAAAAGTAAAGTGTCTAATAATAGGATCTGGACCTGCGGGATATACAGCTGCAATATATGCGTCTAGAGCGAATATGGAGCCAGTTTTATATCAAGGAGAACAACCAGGTGGTCAATTAACAACGACCAATGATGTTGAAAATTTCCCTGGATATCCTGATGGGATAACAGGGCCAGAAATGATGATTCAACTTCAGAAACAAGCTGAGCGTTTTGGAACAGATGTACGTCATGGCTGGATTACAAAAGTTGATTTTTCTGGTGATATTCATAAGGTTTGGGTGAATGGAGAAACAGAGATTCATGCTTCAACGATAATTATTTCAACTGGTGCATCGGCGAAATATTTAGGACTACCTTCAGAGCAAAAATATTTGAAACTTGGGGGTGGAGTATCTGCTTGTGCCGTTTGTGACGGTTTCTTTTATAGAAATCAAGATGTTGTTATCGTAGGGGCTGGTGACTCGGCTTGTGAAGAGGCGCATTACCTTTCTAAGCTTTGTAAAAAAGTAACCATGCTGGTAAGGCGTGATGAATTTAGAGCCTCTAAAATTATGGAAGCCCGTGTAAGAAATACAGAGAATATTGAAATTTTAATGAATACTGAAACAGATGAGGTTTTAGGGGATGGACAAGTTGTTACTGGAGTGAGAGCTTTTAATAATAAAACAGGTGAGAAGTTTGAAATTCCTGCTACTGGCTTTTTTGTAGCCATTGGACACAAACCAAATACCGATATTTTTAAAGATTACTTAAACCTTGATGAGACAGGTTATATCATTAATGCAGAACCAGGAACGAGTAAAACAAATGTGGAAGGAGTTTTTGTTAGTGGCGATGCTGCAGATCACGTATATAGACAGGCAATTACAGCAGCTGGAACAGGTTGTATGGCTGCGTTAGACGCGGAGCGCTATTTAGCTGCAAAAGACGCTAATTTCGAAGTAGCCACTTCAACATACAACTAAGATTTACACGATAAAATATAGAAAAGCCGAAGTTGAATTCTTCGGCTTTTTGCTATTTGTATTTGGCGAATTTCTAGCGCTTTTTCTTTTGAAGTTTTGCTGTATCATCAAATTTGGTAATGGTTATGCTAGGACTGCCGTATAGGTACACCTCACTATTTCCTGAAGCTGCTATTGTAATATTTTCTGTTGAGGCGATAATTAAATCACTATTATCTTCCAGAGTGGCGTCAACTGATTTAACATCAAATTTAGGACTGTTGAAATTGGTTGAATTATCTAATGTTAAAATAGAACTTGATGCAGATCCTTCAATAACGGCATCTGATCTTAAATGCATATCAAAATTAACAACATTACTATTTATTAATGCATCCAACTTAGTATTATCACTCATTTCAACTTTTGTTGAATCAGATGTTAAGTTTAATCGAGTCTTTGATTCTCCAGAACTTTTATAATCAAAACTTTTGGCCCTTATATTTAAATAGGCTCTTGAATTATCAGTTGTTATTAATGAGGCGTTATTCAATTCCATAGAGGTTAAAGATCTTAACTCCCCATCACCATGAACTTCCATATGTTGCAGAGCATCGCCATAGTTTATTGTGATACTTAATTTTTTTCTTGAAGTTATTCTCAAAGTTTCAACAATGGTGAGAACACCATCAACTACATTAAATTCAATAACATCATGCAAGTTGTCATCAGTTTCAATATTAACTGAGGGTTTGCTATTGTATACAATTTCTATTGAAAAATCTCCATTAACAACCAAAGTATGAAAATCATCAACATAGGTTTGCTTAATGGTGACATTTCTATCTCCTTTGATTTTTTGTTGAGCTTCTAATGATGGTATCGCAAGTACTGCCATTAGTAGAATAAGTACTATTTTTTTCATGTATATTAATTGTTTAGCTAGTTATTACCATAATTACTAAAGCATGTTAATTTAATAGCTATTAAACAAAGATATACAAAAACCGTCCCAAACTCTAGAAAGAATTTAAAACGGTTTGCAATTGATTGGTTGTTGGTTTTGTAATATTTTCTGAATGCAAAACGCAAACAGGAAATCATAAAGTTTAGTTGGCTCTAACGCTACCTGAGGAACTATCTGATTTCTCTACTTTTTTAGGATTACCAGAATATCTGATGCCAGCACCACTGGTCGCTCTAGCTGTTAATTCTTTAGAAGTGTTTAAAGAAATATCTGCACCACTTGTAGCTTTTACTTTAGAAATGCTAGCTTTAAGATTAGAAGCTTTGATATCAGAGCCGCTTGTAGCTTCGGCAAAAAGTAGAACCGTAGTTCCACTCACTTTAATATCACTCCCACTTGTAGACTGACAATTTAAGGATTCGGTCTTTACATCAATTTTCATTTCTGCACCGCTTGTTGTATTAAGTTCTAATTCATCTACCTCAATAGTATTTGTAGAAATAACTTCACTACCACTAGTTGCTTTAATAGCAGAAAGATTAACAACGGTTACATTAATGCGTCTTGAAGCTGCTCTTCTTATATTTTCTGTTGTGTAAATACTTAAAACACCATCTTCGACTTCTGTCATTATGAATTCGTGAAGATTTTCATCTGCCTCAACACTTAGGTCCACTGCATTGCTTTGAGTAATATATAAATCTAATCCTTGACCTACTTTTATAGATTCAAAGTCATTAGAAATATTTCTGTCTTGACTTACTACATTTCTATTGCCATCAATTCCTGGCCCGAATGAAATGCTACAGGATAGCATCAAAACACTTAAAATACTGGTTATTACTATTCTTACTAATGTGCTCATGATTTTTTTGATTTTAGTTTGAAACTGTATTTTCACAGATGTGATCAGACCGTTTCTAATATTGGTTTTTTGATTGAATTTTAATTGTTTAATTGTCTTTTACTTCTTTTGAAACGTGATTATAACTTATAACACGTTTAATTTTCCATTCCACACCATCTAGTATCCACAAGTGCGAGAATAGCGCATAGTTGTCCGTCTCTTCATAGGTCATATTTTTGTCCGTTGAGAAAAAGTGCTTACCATTTTGTAAGGCACCGTAAAGTTTACCATCATTATACATTGGGAAAACCTCGAGACTTTCTTCAACAAGAAAGCGATATACTTTCTCTGGATTGTCAGCTCTACAAATTCCGTTTTTCATAATGGTTACAAAGGCCTCTTTAGAATTGGTAATTCCACCTTTATCATGGTAGAATTCAAGATCATCAAACATTAATTCAGCACTTCGTTCTACGTCACATTTGTTAAAACCTATTTTAAAAAGAATACTGTCTTTTGCTTTAAGGGTTTGGTAAAGTTCAGAGCCTTTATCCACCTGTGCTGTGGCAATACCGGATACCAATAGGAATCCGATACTGCTTAGCAAAAGTGATTTGATTGATTGATTTAATTTTGATTGGTTCATTTTTGATTGATGATTACACCACAAAGGTGTCTTGATTTTTGATTGATTTATAGTTTAATATACTGAACTGTTGAATTTTAGGTCTCAATTGTCATTTACCTGAATATCAATACCATCTTCTTCATTTATTTTAACGCTAACCTCTGGCTCTTCTTTAGACGATGGTTCTTGATTAATGGTTTCAATAACTTCTGTTTTTTCAGCTACAATCTCTTCTTCCTCCGCTTCCTCTTCTTTTTCTATAACACAGTCTAGACATTCTGCAGTATCTTCTTTAATCAAATAATAGTGACCAAACTTCATATCGTTTAGGATGTTATTACCATAACTTGAATAGCTGTATCTCCATGACCTTGAGAAGTTATTATCTGTGTAAAGGACGGTGCCTTGAGGTAAATATAGCATTACGCGCACTTCTTGTTCGCTGAATTTATTTTCAATATCAGTCTTCAGGTAGTTATCTAGATTTAAGGTATTACCTGTAATCTTATACTTGTAATAAATGTTTTCGGCACGTGTTTTGGCTCTATTATAGTCCTTACCGGTCGCTTCTTTTTCAATAGTTATTGACGCAACAGAATCGCTTGTAGATCTTACAATAAATCTAACGTTGCTCGATACAATGCTTCGTCCGTTATCATCCTCAACAATTTTAAATTCTCCATTAGTATTGTAACGGTAGCTGTTGTAATTCTTGAGTTTTGAATTATAAAGTTTCAGTGTATCACCAGATGTAATATTCAACTCACTCTTTGCACTAACTTTAGCGTCAAATGCGTGCTCAGTGGCCTGCTTGACTCCTGTAATGATTAATCCTATAATGGCCATTAACCATAACCCAAGTAAAGTAAACTTAGCCACATTGCCAATGGATTTTAAGTTGTTCACTAATATTTTTAATCCTGTGTAAAACACAAAGAAAAATGGAATACCAATGGCAAAGAATAACAACAATGACATTAACCAAATGGGAATGTTAGCAGCGTTAGCGACATATAGTAGATCTACTCCTGGTAAATGGACTGCATCTGTAATACCAACGGTAAATAATGCAACAATTAGTGTTATTAGCATGCTAATCCCTACAATGATTAAAACAATTCCAATAAGTTTTGCAAAGGCTTTTAGAAAAAACATAAGAATGGTTCCTATGGAATCGAAAAAGGTCTGTGAACTAGACTTTAAACGATTGCCTTGCTTTTGAAAATCAACGTTTTTTACCGTCTCTGATATGTTGTCTGAGACGTTATCGAAACCCTCTTTTAGCTTTTCACCGTGTTTTTTAAAATCGACATTTCTTACAGTTTCTGAAACTGAGTCAATACCGTCTTTAATTTTTTTTTCAATGTTACTGATGTTCACAGGATCACCAGTCATGGTCAGCTTTTCGGCAGTTGTTCTAGCTTCTGGAACTAAAGCCCAGAAAATAAGGTATATAAATATAAATGTACCGCCAGAACCAATGGCTAATATTAACCAGATTATTCGCATCCAAATAGATTCGATACCAAAATAATGGCTTAATCCTGCTGCAACACCTCCAATATAAGAGTTGTCTGTATCTCTATATAGTTTCTTTGTTGGTCGAGAGCTATAAGTTGTTTTAGTGCGTGGTTCATCTTCAAAGATTTCATCGTCCACTAAATAATCTTCGGGTTGTCCCATTATGGTAATGACTTCGTCTACCAATTTTATACCAACAACTTGTTTTTCGTTTCGTATACGTTCTGAGAATAATTCGGCGATACGAGCTTCGATGTCAGCGATAATTTCTGAGCGACCTTGAGAATCTGTAAATGAACGTTTTATAGCCTCAAGATAGCGCTGTAATTTAAGATATGCATCTTCGTCTATGTGGAAGAAAATACCTGCTAAATTTATATTGACTGTTTTATTCATTTTTTTGTTGATTTTGTACTTGTTACTAGGTTAACTGCATTTTGTAATTCACTCCAAGTCGTGTTTAACTCTTTAAGGAATAGTTTTCCCGTCTCTGTTAGACCATAATATTTTCTTGGTGGTCCAGATGTAGATTCTTCCCAGCGATAACTGAGTAATCCAGCATTTTTTAGTCTTGTTAATAGTGGATATATGGTTCCTTCTACAACAAGCATTTTTGCGTCTTTTAATGTGCTTAGAATTTCTGCAACATAGGCATCCTCATCTTTTAAGATGGATAAGATGCAGTATTCTAGTACACCTTTACGCATTTGTGCTTTTGTATTTTCGATTTTCATGTGCTTCTATTATTTTAATTTAAGGTCACATGCAGTTCGCGCATCGACGTTAATTTGATTAAACATTGATTTAGATTGCGCTCGTTTCATAGTAATAAGGTCTTAAATTCGATTAAACTGTTCATTTTTTGATTGATTATTGATGATTCTATTTTAAAAAATTAATTGTTAAGGGGTATTGGTATAGTTCGCCATCTCTAGCTGTTAAGCTTGCGTTTACAATTAGTCCGAGTTCAATTATAAAAGCTATAACAGCTAAGGCTCCTAATCCACCGCTTATATATAGAAGCGGAGAAGGCTCACCAACATTAATGTGAAAATTGTGAAATCCATGGAAATCGATAACATCTAATCCTCTAAACAACTTAAAGATGAAGAAAGGAACACTTATAGTGCCTACGATTATAGCATATAACAAAACACTAATCTGAAAATTTATAGCTTGTTTTCCATGCTGATCTATAAATGTAGATTTGTTTTTATTAGCTGCCCACAGTACAATTGGTCCTAAAAAATTACCAAATGGTATGATGAATCTCGAAAAGGTCGATAAATGTATAAATGTTGCTAAGTTTTTATGATGATTGTCTACCATTTTTAAAAGTGTATAATAGTTTCTTATGCAAATATATGTCTAAAAACAGGTATTATGTAACACATAGTACCTAATATTAACAATTTTTTAACATTAGTTAAGCTTGAATATTTCAGTTATTTTAGTGCAAATTATTGAAGAATCTTATGAAGATAACACCTTCTAAACTTAACACCTATCTACTATTTAAGTTACCTTCGGCTTATTTTACAGGGGTAAGAACAAAGCATATAGATGATAGCACATGTATTGTTACTGTTAAACATCGCTGGATCAATCAAAATCCGTTTAGATCTATGTTTTGGGCTGTTCAAGGCATGGCTGCTGAGTTAACTACAGGCGCCCTTGTCATGAAAAAAATCAGGGATAGTGGTAAAAGCATTTCAATGCTCGTTGCCAATAATAACGCGACGTTTACAAAAAAGGCTACTGGAAGAATTACATTTAAGTGCGAAGAAGGTATAAAAATAGATAAAGCTATAAAAAACGCAATTGACACTGGTGAAGGTCAAACAGTGTGGCTTAATGCCGATGGCGTTAATAAAGATGGTATTAAGGTGTCCTCTTTTAATTTTGAATGGACGCTCAAAGTCAAAAATTGAAGTCATTGTAACAAAGTCATTCTTAATTCTACAAATAGATGAATCAATCTTAAAACAAAATTATTATGAATCAATTGCTAGACTTTAGAGAACGAAACGCACATGAAATAGATTATCGTATCTATGGCGAGGAAATGCAATATGTAGAAATAGAACTAGATCCTGATGAAGGAGTTATTGCTGAGTCTGGAAGTTTTATGATGATGGATGACGGTATTCAAATGGAAACTATATTTGGTGATGGCTCTAATAAAGATCAGGGCTTTTTGGGAAAGATCTTAGGAGCTGGAAAAAGAATTCTCACAGGAGAAAGTCTTTTCATGATTGCTTTTTACAATAACCTTATCGGTAAACGGAATGTGTCTTTTGCATCACCCTATCCAGGTAAAATTACCCCTATAGATCTTTTAGAGTATATCGGGAAGTTTATTTGTCAAAAAGATGCTTTTTTGTGCGCTGCCAAAGGAGTGAGTGTAGGTATTGAATTTTCTAAGAAATTAGGTAGAGGACTTTTTGGTGGTGAAGGATTTATAATGCAGAAGTTAGAAGGTGATGGTATGGCCTTTGTGCATGCTTGTGGAACTACAGCGAAACGTGAATTAGCTCCAGGTGAAGTACTTAGAGTTGATACTGGTTGTATAGTCGGTTTTACTCAAGATGTGGACTATGATGTAGAATTTATTGGTGGATTTAAAAATACCATTTTCGGTGGTGAAGGACTGTTCTTTGCAAAGTTACAAGGGCCTGGCACAGTGTATTTGCAATCACTTCCATTTAGTAGACTAGCGGGTCGAGTATTAAAGTCTGTTCCAAGAGGCGGTAAATCAAAGGGTGAGGGTAGTATACTTGGGGGATTAGGTGATCTTTTAGATGGTGATAATGGCTTTTAATGTAAAATAGAAGTGAATGAAAGTTTACCTTGAAAAAATAAACTTTTTTTAATTCTTGGACGCACCCAGAATTTTAAACTTTTAACATAATAAGCTGTTAAACTTTGCGTATTTTGTTTAATGTCCTATGTTTTTTTTCTATATTGAAGCATAATCTATATGAATAGCCTATAGAAAAAATCTACTTTTGTTGAACCTAAAACCTAAAATTACCTATGGCGAGAGCGATGTTTGAGTACACTAAGACTGTGCTTAACAAGGTGAGTTTTGATGCGACATTATTCTGTAAGGAAGTGGAAAAAGCGGCGAAACGTTTGTTGCCTCACGAACTGGAAGAATTAAGAATTTTTATTCTATCTCTTATCAATCAAAACCCAGAATTAAATAGAAGTTTAATTTATTTAAAAGTATAGGAAAAAGCGACTTACGAGTCGCTTTTTTTATTTGATTTTTATGTGGATAGTGGACTTATTATTTCGACATCACTAAAAGCAATCGCACCTCGAATAATACCAGAAATGACATTATGCATGGCATCAATGATCTGCATTTTTAGCTCACTTTTGTGGTAGATAATACTGACTTCTCTAGCTGGAGAGGGTTCAACAAAATGTCTAAGATTTGGACTTAATTTTTCTCTTATGTCTAAGGTATGTAAATAAGGTAGAAGTGTCATTCCCAGGCCTTCGTTAGAGAGTTTTATTAAAGTCTCAATACTCCCACTTTCGAGTTGAAAGTTATCATCGATTTGATCTTTAAAGGTTTTACACAGATTAATGACTCCTTCTCTAAAACAATGTCCATCTTCTAATAACAGCATATCTTCAATTTCTAAATCTGAGATTTCGATGGTCTTTTTGTCTCTTAATCTATGGTTATCTGGTACATAAGCAACAAAAGGTTCGTAGTATAAGACGCGTTCCTTAATATTCTCCCTTTTTAATGGAGTTGCGGCAATTGCGGCATCTAAATGACCATCATTAATTCTGGTTAAAATCTCCTCGGTTGTTAATTCCTCAATCTTTAATTTAACCTTTGGATATTTTTTGATAAAGTTTTTTAAAAACATAGGCAAAAGTGTAGGCATAATAGTTGGAATGATGCCTAATTTAAACTCCCCACCTATAAATCCCTTTTGCTGATCTACAATGTCCTGAATACGGTCTGCCTCATTAACAATATTCCTTGCTTGAGAAACAATTTTTCTTCCAACTTCTGTAAGTTCTATGGGCTTTTTACCTCTATCGAAAATTACAACATCAAGTTCATCTTCAAGCTTTTGTATTTGCGTACTGAGCGTTGGTTGCGTTACAAAACACTTTTCGGCAGCTTTAGTAAAGTTTTTGTGCTCAGCGATGGCTAGAGCATATTTTAGTTGAGTGATTGTCATTTTAATTGATTTAGACTATAAAAATACAAAATACAATTAATTAAAGTTATACAGCGTGAGAGGTCATTTAAATAAAGCCATCACAATATAAGTCTCATAGCTTTCGTATAGCCAATGTTAACTTACGATTATTACTAGGATAGGAACTAACATCCTATTTGTTATATTTTTCGAGTGTAAAGAAGTCTTTGTTAGATTGTAAACAATGTATTCCAAATTTACATTACACGCGAGTCCAGTCTAAATTTGATGTGCCATCAAGCGGTTCACTGTGATATAAGAACATAAATAATTCTCTATCAGGACGACTATCAAATTCTTAGGTATCGGTGTATACTTTAATTTCTAATTTCTATGGTTATTGAACCATCAGCGCCAAAGATTGCACTTAAAATATCACTTTGATTTAAGACTTTTGAAAATCCATGCCATTTGAATTCTGTAAAATTATTGTCAATATCGCTAGCATTAAAATAAGCATTTTGAACTTCACAATCAGCAACATCCTCCGTTAAGTATCCTAAGTATCCAGCAAAATAGAGGTAAGGAATTACTCCAAATTTTATATTTCGGCTTTAAAGGTAGTATAGTCCTAGATTGAAAGCGAAAGACTGAGTAATTCTTTAAGGAATGTACTCAGTCTTTTCTTTTACTTTTTTGAATGCTATTTTAAAACCTTATTTTGATTTCTAAATTTTTATTTTCTACTTTAAATTTAGCATCATCATATTGCGGTGGTCCCATTGCCATAACATTGTTTGATATCCCAAAGGATTCAGTTGGCATTCCATTCTCTTGAAAATCCATACGCTTGTTATCATTAGCATCGTGCATTGCTAGGATAGCATATTCACCAGGTAAAACGTTTTCAAAAGTAATGGTCACTTTTCCATCTTTTATTTTCGTTTCAGCATCCTTGATTCCGTTACCTTTCATAAAGGTTTCAGAAGTATGTAAAGACATCAGTACTTTTCCTTTATCGCTAGTTACGTTATCAATTGTCACGGTGATGTTTACTCCCTCTACTTCTTGAGAAAAGCCAAATACTGTTGTTAGAGCTAATGCAAACGTTAAGATTAGTTTTTTACTCACAGATTTAAAGTTGCTTTTTTTGTGTTGTTGAATCATTGATTTCATAATGTTAGTGTTTTTTGATTTTTATTTGATAATTCAAATATCTTAAGAACAAGTTAAAAGAAATAATTGTAATTACCGAATTGTTCTTTTTTAAGGATGGGTTGTGTTTAAACTTAAATGAGACCTCTAGCCTTTATTTCTAAATATTTGTTAATGGTATTAATGGTCAAGTTTTCTGGTGTAGTTAAGACAGACTGAATACCATGTTTTTGAAGTTCTTTTACCATCAAGCGTTTCTCGAAGGCAAACTTTTCTGCAATGGTTTTATGATAAATGGACTGTAGGTCTTCTGCATGTTCTTTAATTATAGTACTAAGCTCAGTATTTTCAAATAGGACTACAACTAATACGTGTTTTTTTGAGATGGCCTGTAGATAAGGCATTTGACGTTTTAAGGCGCTTATATGCTCAAAGTTAGTATAGAGCAGCAACAAACTTCTGTGGGTTACCTTGCGTTTTAGTTGAGCATATAATAAGCCATAATCACTATCGCTAAATTGGGTGTCTATATTATAGAGATTTTCCAAAATACGATTGAGGTAGGTGAGTTTATGAATTGCAGGTAAAAAGGTTTCTATCTTTTTCGAAAAGGACAACATCCCAACTTTATCGTGCTTTTTAAGGGCTACATTACTGAAGGCTAGTGTTGAATTTATGGCATAGTCTAAAAGCTTTAAACCATTAAAAGGCATTTTCATTACACGTCCAGTATCAATAACCGAATAAATAGGTTGAGACTTTTCATCCTGATATTGATTTACCATTAATTCTGCACGTTTAGCTGTGGCTTTCCAATTTATGGTTCTAAAATCATCACCTTGAACATATTCTTTAATCTGCTCAAATTCTGATGTATTTCCGATTCGTCTTATCTTTTTAAGTCCCATCTGTGTTAGGGAGTTACTTATGGCTAAGAAATCGTACTTCTGCATTTGGATTATGGATGGGTATACCATAACCATTTGCTCATTCTGAAACTGGAATTTGCGCTTTATTACCTTTAAAGGTGTGGACACATA
Organism: Winogradskyella sp.; assembly: GCF_013213975.1. GTDB lineage: Bacteria > Bacteroidota > Bacteroidia > Flavobacteriales > Flavobacteriaceae > Winogradskyella. Next base: position 16,272 of record NZ_JABSST010000038.1, on the reverse strand, counting down.
AATATTTAAATGTCCAAAATAATATTCACCACGATCCACTGGTCTTACTAGATATTCAAAATTGTGAATCTCATTTGGAATTAGGCTGACTTGATACGAGAAGTCTCGCTTTTGAAATTGAAGGGGTAACTCGTCAATAACGTCACAAAAGGTTTTAAAGTTATATGAATTAGTGATTGTAATTGGAACAGGATTCTGATCACTATTAGAAAACTTGTCTGGTAGTAATCGTCTGGCTTTAATTGTTTTTTTTGAGCCATAAAGCATAAGTAAATCAATTACCAAGATGACAATGATAACAGTGGTTAACATCCAAGCTATTGCATAAATTGAAGAAAACCAAAAAGACAGTAAAAAGGACACAGATACAATAGCCATATAAATATATAGCTGCTTGTGCACGTATAATGACTTTATAAATTTCACTTAATTCTTACTGTATTATTAATTTAATAATGATGCCTGCTACCTGTGCTTAACGCGGAACTTCAACAGATTGCACAATCATTTCAATAACATTTTCCGTTGTCATACCTTCCATTTCACGCTCAGGTGTTAGGATAACACGATGGTTAAGTACTGGAGTTAATGATTTTTTCACATCCTCTGGAGTCACAAAATCACGTCCTTGCATCGCTGCAAAGGCCTTGGCTGTATTCAAAATAGCGATTGAGGCTCTCGGAGAGCCACCTAGGTAAAGATGTGGATGATTTCTTGTTTTTGATACGATTTCTGCGATGTATTTTATGATCTTTTCTTCAACTAAAATAGACTGTGTTTTGACTTTGTAATCCTCCAAGGACTTAGTGTCTAATATGGCATTAATGCTTGCTTGAGGAGCTTCGCCTTTGCGGTCATGATGCGATGCAATAATTTTAATTTCATCTTCTAACGATGGATAATCTACTTTAATTTTAAAAATAAATCGATCGAGCTGAGCTTCTGGCAAAGCATAGGTTCCTTCTTGCTCAATTGGGTTTTGTGTAGCCAAAACCATAAAAGGACTTTTAAACGTATAGGTAACACCATCAATAGTGGCCTGGCGTTCTTCCATAGTCTCAAAAAGTGCAGCTTGCGTTTTAGCAGGTGCTCTATTGATCTCATCTATCAATACAATATTTGAAAATATTGGTCCTTGTTTAAATTCAAATTCAGAGGTTTTCATGTTTAAAACAGAAGTTCCTAAAACATCACTAGGCATTAAGTCTGGTGTAAACTGAATTCTACTAAAGTTAGTTTTTAAAACTTTTGCAAAAAGTTTAGCCGTAACTGTTTTAGCGATTCCAGGAACACCTTCAATTAAAACGTGACCATCTGCCAAAAGACCTGCAATAAGCAGTTCTACAAAATTATCTTGACCGATAATAACTTTGCGTAATTCTGCTTTTATATTTTCAACAGCATCCCTTAGACCATCTAACTGTATTCTGTTGTCAAAATTTAGGTCGTCATTTACTGATTCGTTTTCCATGTATTCTGAGATTTAAATTTTTCTATTAAGGTATTTAACCGTTCTAATTCTTTGTCGCTTATATTCGATGACATATTTACTTTATTAATAAAGTTAAATAGGTCTTTGGTATCATCTATATTATTATTGCTTCGTGCTGCAAGGTTCTTCATAAATTCCTCATTTATTTCTGACGTTTGCAAGTACAAGACGTTGCGAATGTATTCTAAAAAATGCTGAATCTTATGTTTTGCAATGTCATGGTGTTTACCACCTTCATAATACATATTAGCTATAGTACGGGTGAATTCAATGGTTTGATTTTTAAGTGGCTTAATTATTGGTATTGCACGTTGTTTGCGTTTGCCTTCAAAAATAATATAGACAACAGCGCCTATAATAATAATGTAATAAGCCCATTTTAATGCGTCGTTGTTTAAAAACAGATACATTGGTGATAGGTAGAATTTTTTGCCACTCTTGTAATAAGTGTCAATATAAATTGGGTTATCTGTATCTAAATAGGATAGTAATCCAGCTGTGTAATTTTGGTTTGGTTTATTAAGAATAAAGTAGTTGGTAAAAGCTTGAGGAAAGGTGCTTAAGATAATTTGCCCTTCTCCAAATGGTTGTTTAATAATATTTATTAAGGTGTCCTTAACGGGTTTATTATCCCCTTGAAATTTATCAATAAGACCAACAACAGTCGTTTGTAAGGTATCTATTTTGTTGAAATGGAAAAAGGTAGTAGGCCTGTCAAACTTAAAAGCGCTCGTATCTAAATTAGGATTAACCAATTGTACTTGATATTCATTATTAAAATTGGCAACAGTATTAACAGATCTTGTTGCCAGGTTTAGAGTGTCCAGAAGTTTATCTTCAAAATCAACTGCGGCAATAACCAATTTATTTCCTTCATCGACCCAATCTAGTAAGGCTTCTAATTCTTCATTCCCAAAGTTTATTGCTCCGTTAAAAAAGAGATAGGTCCCATTAATAGCGTTTTTCTTTAAATATTCAAAAGGAGGTCTATCTACAAGTGTTGTTGTTTCTGCAACTCTTTGCAATTGCTTATTGAAAACAAAAGAGCCAAAAGGAATTTTATGATGCATTGCATACGATGGAAACCAATTGAGTTGCTTTGGCTTTGTCATTTCCAAAGCCATGATAATTAGTAGTGTCGCAGATATTAGACCTATATATAGTTTTCCTTTTTTACTCAATGTGATTTAATTGCATTATTTAAGTTCTCAAAAGGTTGTTTTAGTGTTTCAAATTTTAAAGCGTCGACACCAAACTCTCCATACCAAACATAATCGTATATGCGCGTTATATTTCTAAAGCTATCTTTAAGACCAGAAGACTTTAATTCATTAATATAATCCTCGTTGGTCTTTTGTGGTTGCCATGCAATAGTCTCATTATCACTCAAATATTTTAGAGACAATAGGTAGTAATATCTAATGGCTAATCTGTAATTTTTTTGGTTGATGGCTTCTCTTATTAAAGCTGGTATATCTTCATTTTTAATAATCTGTTCTTCTTCAGTAATCGCAACGGAACCTTGTTCTTTGGCTTTTGTTATTAAACGGTTAGAATTAACCCGTAAGAAGAATCTAATAAGTAAGAAGACCAAAACACCTAATAATATATAAGGCAGAACACGGAATACAAACCAAAGAAAACCAGAGGCAGAACCAACACCAAAAATAGCTTCCCAAAATTTCCTAAGCATATTCCTCAACCATCTCAGCGCTCTATCTATAAAAGATTCCTCTGTTTCAACGTCTTTGTAATCAAAAGCCTTGTCACCACGATAAGACTCGAGATCATCTTCTGTAATGTCCTTTTTTACAATAGGACTTTCATCCCATTGAATAGGATTAGAATCTTGTTGACTGTAACTCAGAAAACAAAAAAAGAAGAACACTAACAAGAAATATCGTTTTAGATACATTTAGTCTTCAGTTTTACCAATTTCGCTAATACGTTCGTAGGTTCCGGTAAAAGTTGTTTTTTCATGCAGGTGAAAATAGATTGTAGCACCACCCACTATTGAAATGAGGTTTAAAAATAATTGTACAATAGTCTGAATAATACTTAATAGCATAAGCACTGGATCTCGACCTAACTCTCCAAAATCTGCAGGATCTACCTCGCCAGACAATATACCTGTTCCAGCCATGGTATAAATGGAGCTGAAAATGGCAAACACATAGATGACTACAAAGTATATAATACCTAAAACTAAAATTGAACCCCAAGCGGTCCAAAAATCGGCATTAACCAAGCTAAAACTCTTGCTGTAAGCATCTGTAACTGAGGTTCGTTTTTCAAAAACATAAATACTGTATATGACTGCCATCGGCACCATAAAATAGAGTGCTGGTAATAAGCACAATAATAGGGCTATACCTATTGTTATTCCTTTTAGAAAACCAAGACCAAAAAATGACCAGAACGATTTGTAAACCTCAGATTTCACTTCTGAAAATTCAACAATTCCTTTATTATTTACATAAGACTTAATGTAATGCAATACAGAAGAAACAAATAAAATGTATGCCGCTATTCCTGAAATAAAGTAAAGGATTAATGCCATAAATGTTGCAAACACACTTCCGGAATTAAAACTAGGTTCTCTAAAATTTGAAAAAATAAAAATATCACTTGCCACATAATTATATACGGATAGTGCGAGTAGGTAAACCAAAATTGCCGGACCTGCAATATTGATTATCGTTCTCATTAGTGGTTTAAATTCATTTCTGATAAAACCGAAGGTGTCTGAGAGGATGTTACTAAAGTCGCTATTTTTTCTAAATTCTATATAAGGTTTGTTCATTGTGTTTTGGTTTAATCTTGAGGTGTTAAATCAATATAGGTTTTAAGTTCCACAGTTTGAGATGTACGTCTATGTAATTTTATAGGATAATACACATAGTAGAATAAAATGATAACTAAAGAGCTTCCAATAATCAAAATAGCTAACCAATCTGGCATTTCTGTATGTCTAGTAACAAAACCTTCTAGGAAGCCAGCAATTATAAAAAATGGAATGGTACTCATTAGTATTTTAAGTCCGTTTATTACTCCACGTTTAAATGCTTCTAGTCGAGGTAAGGTACCAGTAAATAGTAAACCGTTACCCATTACTACCCCTGCGCAACCGGCAACAATGATTACAGAGATTTCAATAGTACCATGAATCCAAATGGTTCTTGCAGATTCCCATAATAAGTCTTGTTGGTAAAAAAAATACTGAAAGCTTCCTAGCATAATGGCATTACGCATCATAAAATAGAGACTGCCAATACCAAATAAAATACCGTAGCCAAAGGCAAATAGTGCGACTTTAATGTTATTGATTGTAATACCCAAGAACATATTAAATTCACCTTGCTCTTTGTACACTGCCATAGGATCCCCCTTTTCTATGTTTTTCAAGGTCATATTTACATAACCATCACTCAGACCAAAGGCTCTTACAAAGTCACCATCACCAGCTGTTGAATAAGCTCCGACAAAGGTGAAAAACGCAAACACTAAAAATGTAATTAGAAGTTCACGGTGATGTTGACGAAACATCAACGGGAATTCAGTTGTAAAAAACGAAATAAGCCTGTTCTTAGGTTCCTTTTTTGTCTTGTAAATATTTTGATGGGCCTGTGATGCTAGTTGATTGAGATACCGTTCTGTATTACTGTTTTTGTAGAACGTTTTAGCGTAGCTTAAATGGTCTGTTACCTCTATGTATAAGTCGGAAAGTAAATCAGGATCTATATGGGTTTTATTTTTGAGAATGCTTTCAAATTCTAACCATTTATCTTTATTTTGCTTTACAAAAGCGGCCTCTCGCATATACTAAACCTTTAGTCTACCAAAGAAAAGAAAATATGGATGAATTTCAAATAGAAACTGCCCAAAATGTAGGAATAAACCAAAATGTGGCAGGTATTGGTGATCGTCTTTTGGCCTATCTTATTGATACCATAATTATTTTTCTCTATGCTTTGGGAAGTATCCTATTATTAGGTGCGTTAGATCTAGATATGGGTGATGCTTGGGCCATTTATTTATTAGTTAATCTGCCCGCTTTTTTATACTATGTGTTACTTGAAACTTTTTGGGATGGAAAGACCGTTGGTAAAAGCATTATGAAAACCAGAGTGGTTAAATTGGATGGTTCTAAACCAAGTTTTGCCAATTATTTTGTGAGATGGATTATACGTGTTATCGATGTGGTTATGACCTTTGGAGGAGCGGCAACATTAACCATTCTTATTAAGGGAAATGGGCAACGCATTGGCGATATTGCTGCTGGGACCACAGTGATTAGTGAGCAACAGACCGTAAGTATTAAGGATACCATACTAAAGGAGATTCCGCTGGATTATGTACCGACTTACAGCCAAGTGACCGTATTGAATGATAAGGATATTCAGATGGTAAAAAACTTATATGATGAGGCTGTCCGAAAAGGAAATCATAACATCATTGTTAACTTACATTACCGTCTTATTAAAGTTATGGCTGTTGAACCTAAAGAAAAGCCCATTGATTTTGTTTCGAAGGTGATCAAAGACTATAATTACTATACTCAAAACATGTAATGTTTTTTCAAACCCTTGACATATTAGGAACTATTGCCTTTGCTATTTCTGGAGTTCTGGTTGCCATGAATAAGCGAATGGATCCCTTCGGTGTTTTAATAATTGCGTTTGTAACAGCTGTTGGTGGCGGTACACTTAGAGATGTCATGGTTGGGGTAGAACCAGTATCATGGATGCAAAATATGACCTTTGTTTATGTGATTATTGGTTCGGCTGTTTTTGCTGTCGTCTTCAGAAATTTTTTAAAGCATCTCAGACGTTCGCTGTTTTTATTTGATACTATTGGTATAGGTCTCTATACGGTTGTTGGAATAGAAACGGGCTTGGTAGCCAATTTACATCCTATAATTTGTATTGCCTTAGGTACTATGACCGCCTGTTTTGGTGGTGTGCTTCGTGATATTTTATGTAATGAAATACCGGTTATTTTTAGAAAAGAAGTTTACGCAACTGCTTGTATAATTGGTGGTCTCACATATTTTATTTTACGACGCTTCTTAGAGGACCAAAACTACTTGTTTATTGTAGCAGGACTCGTAGTCATAATTATAAGGTTACTTGCTGTTCGATTTAAAATTAGCTTACCTAGTTTATATAGAACTGACGGTCAAACTAAAGACAACTAGATCATTCAAGTTTGGCTTTAAAATCTACTTAACCACAGTTATAAGTTCGCTGTCAAAATACGTTGCCTCACCTTCATAAACTTAAGAGTCTTGGTTGTATTGACTTTTACAGGAATCTATTTTAGATTTTTTTTTGTCCAAATTAAAAAAGAGAATTCGTTCTGTCCAACATTTTCTTCAATGCCATAAGAATGTTTTGAGTCCAGATAAGGGCTTATGGCACCATCTTTTTCGGGACCTTTACCAGTAATGCACATACTCTAATTGTTTATTTCAATACCCGTTTGGCTACTCCACTATTACCTATAATAGACTGATGCACCCCATTAATAATAGTTCTTCATAGTATATAATTTAAATGTGGTTTGGCTTTGTGGTGTTATTCCATTAAGGTTGCAAAAACAAAAAGCGGTAAGTTTTAATTATTTTATAATTTCTACTTTTCTAATGTATACATTATTAATAGGCCAGTCACCATCATCAGTATTAACGGCATTGATTTTATCTACAATGTCCATGCCTTTAATGACCTCTCCAAACACGGTATAGCTGCCATCTAAATGCTTAGCTTTTTCTTTATTAACTACAATGAAAAACTGGAATGGTGACGCTAGTTTATAGGCGTTTTCAATTTCACTACTGGGCATAGAAATAGCACCGCGTTTGTGCGAATAACCACGTTTAGTATCTGGTGGTAAAAGATATCTGCCGATTTTTCTTCGTTTTTTATAGAGGTCTATACCGTCACTGCTGCCACCTTGTATTATAAAATTCTTAACCACCCTGTAAAACTGTGTCCCATCGAAGTATTGTCTTTTGGTTAGGTAGATAAAGTTAGAGCGATGAAATTTTGTTTTGTCGTAAAGTAAAATATCAATATCACCAAAATCAGTTTTAATTCGGACTTTATTTTCCTTATGAACCTTGTCATATTCTAAGAAGAACTCCATGGCATTATCATCTGAAAGTACTGGGAATTTTAGGTTTTCCTTAGATTTTGATTTTGGATTACCAGTTGGCTGAGTTATCGAATCTTTTGATGTGGATGGATCTGTTTGTTTTGGAGTTTGCTTATCTTCACAGTTCCATAAAAATAAAGCGATACATACAACCAGTCGAATTTTCATAAATGCAGTTTAATACGTTTTTAGAATCGGTAGTAAAAATAAAACATCTCAATCTTTTTGGTGAGGAATCTCACGCTAAAATGTCACCTCCTTATCGGCTAGAACTGGCAGTAAAGATGAAAGAGAAAGTCAAGACAGCTAAAACAGCTGCTGTGTTAGCACTTTTTTATCCGAGTGAAACAAACGAAACCTATTTAGTGCTTATTCTACGAAAAACGTATAAAGGAGTACATTCAGCTCAAGTTGGATTTCCTGGTGGAAAATATGAAGATGAGGATAATGATCTTATGCTAACGGCACTCAGAGAAACTGAAGAAGAAGTGGGTGTTAATAGAACTATGGTTAATGTTATTAAAACCATTTCACCCTTATATATACCACCGAGTAATTTCATAGTGCACCCGTATATGGCTGTTTCAGAATATAAATTGAAATTTAAGAAGCAGGATGAGGAAGTCGAAGAAATTATAGAGGTTAAATTACAAGATTTTTTAAATGAGGCTAATAGGATTACTACAAAAGTATCGACTTCGTACAATGTAAAAGTTGAAGTTCCTGCATTTAAATTAAACGGACATATCGTTTGGGGAGCAACAGCTATGATGCTTGGTGAAATAAAAGACTTGTTAAAACAAGTTTTGTAGCTTATCAGAATTGTTACATTTGTAGAATTAATTAATGACTATGGGTTTATTTAAAACCAATCCATTTGGACATATACTTTGGGTTAAGAAATGGCTAATTAGAATTTTAGGACTTTTAACGCACAGGCGGTTTAGAGGCTTTAATGAATTGCAAATTGAAGGTTCAGACATTATTAAAAACCTTCCAGATACAAATGTGTTATTCATTTCAAATCACCAAACTTATTTTGCAGATGTAATTGCCATGTTCCACGTATTTAATGCCAGTTTAAGCGGACGATTGGATAATATAAAAAATGTCGGATATCTGTGGAATCCTAAGCTTAACTTGTATTATGTAGCAGCTAAGGAAACCATGAAATCAGGATTAATTCCAAAGATTTTTGCTTATACAGGTTCTATAAGTATAGAGCGTACTTGGCGTTCAAAGGGCCAAGATGTGAATCGACAGGTGAAGATGAGTGACATAACCAACATTAAAAAGGCCCTTGACGATGGATGGGTGGTTACATTTCCGCAAGGCACAACAACCCCTTTTAAACCTATCAGAAAAGGAACAGCGCATATTATTAAGCAATACAAACCTTTAGTCGTTCCTATTGTAATAGACGGATTTAGACGCTCTTTTGATAAAAAAGGTCTACGTATTAAAAAGAAAAATATTTACCAATCTTTTGAAATAAAACAACCTTTGGAAATAGATTACGACAATGAATCCATTGCAGATATTGTTGAAAAAATCGAATATGCCATAGAGCAGCACCCTTCATTTTTAAAGGTAATTCCACAAGAGGTATTAGAAGAGAAAGAACGCTTAAATAAAGAGCTTAGAGATTGGTAAAATTAGACCTCTAGCTTTTTGAGCTCATCGTAATTTCTATTAAGACGTTTTAATAAAATTCCATAGATTAGTCTGTAAAATAGCCAGATAAGCAATAAGAAAATTCCCGTTATTAATACTACCATAGCCACTAATACCGCCATTTGTGCAGAATCGAATCCAGCTACTTGGTCATGAAACTCTATGTTTTGATTGAATTCAAAATAGAACGAAAGAGGTATAGAGATAAAAATCATAATAAGGTTATACAACACATAGTATTTAATAACCTTGCGTGTCTTTAAAATACTTTCCATTAACTTTTTTGCATTGTCAGTAGATGAAATAGATTTATGAGATTTATAAAGTAAATAAACAAATAAGAGTACAATCAGAAAACCAAAAATCGTTAACCCTGTAAAAAGTGGATTTTCGTAACTTGTTTCTAAACGAGCTCTCATTTTATCAGAGAAGAAGTAAGGTACATAACTTATTAAAATCCAAAACACCAACTCGGCAATACTGATGTAAAATAAAGTCTTTACAATTGATGAGGACTTTTTGTGAATCATTGGATACAATTCTGTATCTGAATAACTTTTATAATCCGATTTGTGCTTATTCCAATCCTTCTTTAATAATTCTAATTCATCCATACCATTACGGATTTAGTATTGTTTTAAGTTTCTTTTTAACTCGATTCATTTTTACCCTTGCATTGACTTCTGTGATACCTAAGGTTTCACTTATCTCACGATAATCTTTATCCTCTAAATACAAGAATACTAAGGCCTTTTCAATATCATTTAATTGATGAACAGCTTTATAAAGTAATTTGAGTTGCTGCTCTTCAGTATCATCATATTCTTCCGCCTTAATTTTAAACTCAAGGGCATCAAACTCTTGAGTATAAATTCTCCGTTTCGATTTTCTGTAAAGTGTTATAGCGGTGTTTAATCCCACACGATACATCCAAGTACTGAACTTTGAATCTCCTCTAAATTTTGGGTAGGCTTTCCAAAGTTGTATAGTAATCTCTTGAAACAGATCGTTATGCGCATCAGTATTGTTAGTGTATAATCGACACACCTTATGTACAATGTTTTGATGCTTTTGCAACAGTTCAACAAAACTATGTTCGAGTTCTTTGTTCAATTGATGAATTTGGTTAGTTACCTATTGGTAGTTATTCCTTACTATTTGTTACAGATAATTTTAATATTCCTATAACAATTAAGTATTGCGCTAAAGCATATGTTGTCATTATCAATATATTAGCTAAAGGAATAGCCTCGTAAAATTTATTCAGTGCAAGGATGCTGTCAGAAATCATGAAAAATATAGCGCCAATGAACACAAAATTATAACTGTATTTATTAACAATGCCTTTTCTTACAAATGCGCTAGTAGCCATGGCTAAAATAACTATCATATAAATCATTACTGGGATTAACATTTCCTCTAAACCTGATTTTAGAACATAAAATAATCCTGCTGCATATATTAATAGGAGCAAAATAAAACCAATAGGCTTAATAGCCCGATTTCTATGCTTTGTAAATACAATAATGTATATGAAATGTGCGAGTAAAAACGCTATAAGACCAACTGTAAAAAAATGAGGAGAGAGATCAACAAACATTAACAGTACGTCCCCAAGTAATGAAAAGGCTAAGGCGCCTAAGGTTAATTTCTTTAGTTGATTATCTAAGCTTATCGACTCTTTCACAAACAAAACCATTAAACTAGCAACAATGGCTGGTTTTGCAATATAATGTGCATTGGTCAATGATTCAGTACTACTGGTCAAGAGTTCAAATAGTACAATTATAAAAAACAGAATACTAAATTGTTTTTCTATGTTGGTTAGTTTCATCTGAACAATTTACTTCAAATAAATCAATTCGTCATTGAAATTTTACAATTCGGTAAGATTCAATTTATCCTGAAGGGAAAAACTTGGAAGTTTGTGCCATAATCAAAAAACGAACAATTAATCATCAATCAAAAAATGAACAAATTAATTACACTTTTAAGCTTATTTCTAATCAATTTAAGCTTTGCTCAGACCACTATTTCAGGAAAGGTTATTGATACTAAAGGCATACCCATTTCAGGAGCCAACGTTTATTTAGATGGTACCTATGATGGTGCTACAAGTTTAGAAGATGGGAGCTTTGTATTTACAACCGAAGAAGAGGGTACACAAGCTCTTGTAATTTCATTCCTGTCTTTTGAAACAAAAACTATTATGGACGATGTAAGTAAATTGTCTAATCTTCAAATTAAGCTACGTGAAGATGTAGAATCCTTGGATGCAGTAATTTTAAGTGCAGGAACTTTTGAGGCCAATGATAATAGTAAGGTCTCAGTGCTAAAAGCCTTGGATGTTGTTACTACAGCTAGTGCCTTAGGTGATTTTGTTGGTGCTTTACAGACCTTACCAGGTACATCTACAAATGCAGAAGATGGAAGACTGTTTGTTCGTGGTGGTGCTGCCGAGGAAACACAAATCTTCATAGATGGTATACGCGTATTTACTCCTTACACGCCAACGGCTAATAATATTCCTGCTAGAGGACGTTATTCACCATTTCTATTTGATGGTATTACCTTTTCAACAGGAGGGTATTCTTCGGAATTTGGCCAAGCCTTATCTAGTGTATTATTATTAAATACTATTGACGAACCTGATCAAGAGAAAACGGATATAGGTATCATGTCTGTTGGTGCCACTTTAGGTAATACCCAGAAATGGGATAAATCCTCGCTTAGCTTTAGTGCTTCATATGTGAATCTTGCCCCATATTTTGAAATTTTCAGTAACAGAAATAATTGGGATAGACCGTTTCAGGCTGCCCAAGGAGAAACGGTTTATAGACAACATCTAGAAAACGGTGTACTTAAATTTTATGCTGCTTTTGATATTACTGATTTAGCCCTTAACCAAGAAGATATCAATTTTGAAGATGGCGTAGACTTCAGTTTAAACAACGATAATGTTTATGTCAATACATCCTATAAAGGTGTTTTAAATAACAGCTGGACTTTACAAACTGGATTGAGCTATACTTATGCGAAAAATAAAGTAGGCATTATGACAAGTGATGTAACGAATGATGAGAATTCGGCTCATCTTAAGCTCAAGCTTAAAAAACGGTTTAATAGTAGATTTAAGTTAAGTTTTGGAGCAGAACAGTTTTTAACGGACTTTGATGAGAATTTTAAAGATGGTTCTGTAAATGTTACCTATGGTTATAATAACAACATAACCGCAGGTTTTGCAGAGGCCGATTTAGTTTTCTCTAAAGACTTAGCTCTAAAAGTTGGTGTAAGAGCAGATTACAGTTCTGTGTTTAGTGATTTGGATGTGGCACCAAGAGCTGCTTTAGCTTATAAGACCTCTAAAAATGGTCAAGTATCCTTAGCCTATGGTAATTTTTATCAGAATCCTAACCATAACATTCTCAAGTTTGAACAAAATTTAGAAGCTGAGAAAACGTCGCATTACATTCTAAACTACCAGTACGTTAATGATGGTAAAATATTTAGAGCAGAAGCCTATAGAAAGGTATATAACAATTTAGTCAAGTTTGATACTGAGTTTACTTCTTTTGATAGTAATTTCAATTCAAATGGAGATGGTTATGCACAAGGGCTAGATGTGTTCTGGAGAGACAATACGAGCATTAAAAATTTAGATTATTGGCTTAGTTATTCGTATTTAGATACGGAGCGTGATTATTTAAATTTTGAATCGGCTGCACAGCCAAATTTTGCTACAAACCACAACTTTTCTATTGTTGGTAAATATTGGATTGAAAGTCTAAAGAGTCAGCTCGGTGTTGATTATACCTTTTCTTCAGGAAGACCGTATAACGATCCTAATTCTAGTGCATTTTTAGCGGAAAAGGCTAAACCTTTTAATAGCATAAGTCTTAATTGGGCTTACCTAATTGATCAGCAAAAGATTTTATATTTCTCGGTAAATAATGTCCTAGGGTTCAGAAACATTAATGGGTATCAGTATGCTAATACTCCAGACCTTAATGGACAATTTAGTAGACGTGCATTACGACCTGCAACAGATCAATTCTTCTTTGTTGGATTCTTTTGGACCATAAGTGAAGATGGTAAAGATAACCAGCTTAATAACCTCTGATGTTTGTAAATCCTTGGTTATTAGGTAAATATAACTTTTATCATACTTTTTACGCATTCCGATGGGTAACTTTAAAGTATTAAATCATTTGTCATGGAACTCAAGAAAAACCCAAGAGCCAATGTAGGTCGAAACAACGCGATAGAGTCGTTGGTATCTCCTACAGCATTCCAATACATTTTAAACTACAGATTAACGAGATGGTTATTAGTTATATATTTTGATTGATAAAGAAAAACCCCTTGAAAGAGGGGTTTTTCGTTTATGCTTTAATGTCGTGCCTGATATTAAATCATGGAATCCATTGGTCTCGCTTTAAACTGTACCAATTGCATAGACAACCATCATAGGTAAATGTTCCAGATGGTTGTAGTCCAATTTTTTTAAGAATTAGGTTAGATACGAAGTGGTCATCTTCTGCCGCTCCACAAATTTCGTCGAGCTTTAAATCTTCAAAACCAAACTTTAAACTTGCTATAGCAGCTTCCGTTGCATAGCCATTTCCCCAATGCTGCTCTTTAAATCGGTAGCCTAAATCATAGTAATTAAATTCTGCTCTGACCTGTCTTTCATATTTAATTCCTGACCATCCTAAGAATTCATTTGTAGTTTTATTTACCACCGCTAAGCGACCAAGTCCAAATGTTTCATACTGATCTAGTATATCTTCTATCCAAGCTTTAGATTGATCTATACTTTTTACAGGATTATTCCCTAAATATTTATGCACATTAGGGTTAGAGTCCATTTCAAAAAAATCTTGAGTGTCGTCTAAGGTTACAGGTCTTAGGATAAGACGTTCAGTTTCTATTAAAATTTTCATTGCTAATATTTCATCAGATAAATAATAATTACTGTAATTGCAATATAGAATAGCTTTCCATATAATGTTAGTTCTTTGGCTTGTTTAATTTTAAGATAAAAGCCATATTCTTCAAATCGGTCTAATTCAGATTTGTTAAAGTCGTTGTGTTTTTTGTTTCTAGGACCGAAAAAAGAAAATGGAAGAAAGAAAAATGTTAATGATTCTGATGTGGTTAATGGTATTGTTTTTCGTTTTTCCTTATTTACTTCTTCTTGAGACATATTAAGTTTATTTCCACTTAATGTTACAACCCATACTAGGTTTCTGATTAGGATTTATAGTGTCTTGGCGCAAAAGCGCATCCATGGCTGCTCTTAAATCTTCACCTGTAACAGGAATATCATTTCCAGGTCGTGAACCATCTAGCTGACCTGCATAAACCAATTTTAAATCTTGATCAAATAAGAAAAAATCTGGCGTACATGCGGCATCATAGGCTTTAGCAACGTCTTGTGTTTCGTCATATAGATACGGAAAAGGGTAGAGGTTTTCTTTAGCATGAACTTTCATTTTATCTGGACCATCTTGAGGATAATTAACCACATCATTACTAGAAATGGCTATGCAATTAATTCCTTTTAGCGAATAATCATTGGCCAATTGTACAAGTTGTTGGTTAACATGAATTACAAAAGGGCAGTGGTTGCAAATAAACATTACCAGAGTTCCTTGAGCTCCTTTTAAATTATTGAGTGATTTTATTTGGTCATCTTTAGTGTCAATAAGGTTAAAATCTGGTGCTGAGGTGCCCAAGGGCAACATATTTGATGGTGTTAAAGCCATTAGTTTAGGAAGTTTTATATAATTTTAATGCATGGATAAGATAATAACATTTGAAGACTTTACAAAGGTAGATTTGCGTGTTGGTACCATCATTGGAGTCAACGATTTCCCTGAAGCGCGCAAGCCTGCGTATCAGCTAACTATTGATTTTGGTGACTTAGGTGTTAAAAAGTCTTCAGCACAAATTACGACACAATATCAAAAAGAAGATTTGTTAAATCGGCAGATTGTAGCTACCGTTAATTTTCCAAAAAAGCAAATCGCTCATTTTATGAGCGAATGCTTAGTAATGGGTGCCGTTAAGGCCAATGATGTCTTTCTCTTACATCCTGAAACCAAGGTTAAAAACGGGTCTCAGGTGTCTTGATCATAAGCTTTTCTACAGAAGCATAACCTCCTAATAAAGGATTTATAATGTTATGAATTGTGTTGTCGCAGCTGTTGTAATAATTTACCGTATTAAAATCCACCGTTTATAGCCGAAATGAAAACAATTGTCACAATTCCAACGATTGAATTCTATCATCATTTGCTGACCTTCATCTGTTTCAAAATAATTTATTGGATGACCATAAATTATACCATCTTCTACATAATGAAATCTTTCATCCTCAAAAATGATATAGGCACTATCTTGGAAGTTTACAATTGTATATGGGAATTGGCCTGACTCTGGTACAAAAAGGTATGTTTCATTATTATTAATTACGTTTAAAATAGAATTTTCTGTATCAAATATAAACTCAATAATTCCCGCTTCTAGATCATCTTGTGGGTACCATCCAGTACTGGCTTTTTTTAAATTCCATTCTCCATGTAATAATGGATCAGTAATTGGGTTATCTATTTCATCCCTACTGCAACTTATAAGTGCAACGGATAAAAATGTTACGACTAATAATAGTTTAGTTCTCATGATTGATTGTATTAGTATAAAAAACATTACAACAATTGTTGTCGCACTCTTAATTGGTTTATCTTAAAATGAATTATTCAACGCGTTCTAACCTAAGGATTTGATTATCCGTAGACGCTCCATTTAAGGTAATGGCTGTGTTAATTGTCATCTCAGAACCATCTTCAATTAATTCTGCACCATCTAAAAAAGCAACAGGATCTAATACGAGAAATATCTCACCATTTGATTGCCCAATTTGAGCAAATTCATAGTTGCCGCTTAAA